>DASUNJ010000162.1:0-4827 GCA_036277235.1 Thermoanaerobaculia bacterium
CGCGATCCGGCGTCGGGGCTCCGCCTGGCGGGCTACTTCATCGGCTCCGGCCTGATCCTCGGACGGGCGGTGGCCGGCGACTGGGAGTCCATGCAGGCCACGGTCGTCGACTTCGCGCGGACGGCGTGGCCGGTGATCCTCCTCTGGGCCGCCGCTGTGCTGCTGGAGCGTACCTTCCAGCCCACGAGGGAGCGCCCTCTCCCCTCGCCGGTGGCGTTCGGCCTGGCTCCCCTGGCGGCCTACGTGGCGCTGGCCGCATTCTTTGTAGCGCAGGCAGGATGGTGGGGCTGACGGCCCCCTGGGTGCCCTGGTTGGAGACCGGTCCGGTCGATCCCGCCGAGCACGCCCGCCTCCGCCGCCGGGCCATCTTCGAGTGCTGCAAGTGGGACCCGCAGGTCGAGGACGTCTCGACCGTGGCGCCCTTCCCCCTGATGCTGCGGCGCCCGGCCTGGGAGGAGATCGCCCGCCTTTCCGAGACGCTGGCCGCCGAGGCCATCGCGGCGGAAGAGGAGCTGGCCCGCCGTCCCGACCTTCACCGCGACCTCGGGCTGCCCTTCAACGTCCGCCGCGCGCTGCGGCATGGAAACCCACCCCCGGGGATCGCCCGGGTCCTGCGCTTCGACTTCCACTGGACCACGGAGGGCTGGCGGATCTCGGAGGCAAACACGGACGTGCCCGGCGGCTTCAACGAGGGGTCCGGCTTCGCGCGGCTCCTCGCTCCGAGCTTCCCGGGGTCCGAGCCGGCGGGCGATCCGGCGGGAAGCCTGGCGGAAGCGGTGGCCTCCGCCACTCCTCCGGGCGCGGCCGTTGCCCTCATCCATGCCACGGCCTACACCGACGACCGGCAGGTCATGGTCTTCCTGGCGCGGGAGCTCGAGGTGCGCGGCCGCCGCGCCCTGCTCGCCGCTCCCGATCACCTGCGCTGGCGGAACGGCCGGGCCTGGATCGAGAGCGAGTGGTTCAAGGGCGAGCTCGATGCGGTCGTCCGCTTCTTCCCGGCCGAGTGGCTGCCCAACCTCCCCCGCTCCAGCGGCTGGAAGAGCTTCTTCCATGGCGGGAGGACTCCCGTGAGCAATCCGGCCACGGCGCTGCTCACCCAGAGCAAGCGCTTCCCTCTCGTCTGGGACCGGCTGGAGACGCCCCTGCCCGCCTGGCGGAGCCTCCTCCCCGAGACCGTGGACCCGAGGGATGCCGGATGGAAGCGGGACCCGGGCTGGGTGCTCAAGCCCGCCCTCGGCCGAGTCGGCGACGGCATCGGCCTTGTGGGAGCCACGCCGGAGAAGGAATGGAAGAGGATCCGCCGGGACGTCCGCTTCGGCTCGCGATGGTGGGCGGCGCAGCGGAAGTTCACAGCCATCCCCATGGAAACAGGAGGGGAAGCGGTCTACCCCTGCGTGGGGGTCTACACGATCGACGGGCGAGCCGCCGGAGCTTATGGCCGGGTGGCGCGCAAGCCGATCATCAATCATCTGGCGCAGGACGCCGCAGTGCTTGTTGAGGAGACTTCGTATGGACGGCTCGCAGCTCTATGAGGTCTGGGCTCCCCAGGACTCGGTCTGGTCCCGATGGGCCAAGCCGGCCTGCTTCGCGGAGATGCCTCCCGACATACCTGGAACAATGCCGGTCTACTCGGCGGCCGAGGAGTCGGAGCCGAGACCCTTCGACGCGGGCCCCATCGACACCTGGACGGCCTTCATCGTGGATATGCCCGGCCCGCGGTCTGTCGAGATCGGGCTAGGGCTGGCCCGGGCGGGCTACCGGCCGGTACCGATGTTCAACACGGCCTACCATGCCGCCGCGATCGTGCCGGTATCGGAGATCCTTCGGAAGCTTCACAAAGCGGAGCCCGAGATGCGAAGCTTTGTGCTCCCGGCCGACGCGCCGCCCGCCTTCCTCCTCGACGCCAAACGCCTGGAGCCGAGCATGGCGGCCGCTCCCGGAAAGTTCGACAACCGCTGGGCCGTCTTCCCCCAGGACTTCCCCTCGGCCAACTTCCTGCTCTCCCGCGGCATCCGACAGGTGATCGTCCTGCAATCCGACGCGCTCCAAGGCAAGCCGCGGCTCGATCTCGCGCACGTCCTGCTGCGCTGGAAGGAGGCCGGGCTCCAGCTCTACGCGCAGGACCCGGACGGGCAGCATTCACCCCAACCGCTGCAGGTAGACCGCCCGTCCTCCTTCCGCAGCCTGTTCTACCGGGCGCTCACGCTGGTCGGCCTGCGCCGCAACAGCGCGGGCGGCTTCGGGTCGGTCATCCCGGTGCCCTCGTCCTCCTCGGGAAGAAGCAGTTTCGGTTGAGAGTTCTACTGGATATGAACCGCCTACGATTCCTGACCGCTCTGCTCTGCCTGCTGCTCCTGTCTCCCCTGGCTCTCGACGCCGCCCAGAAGAAGAAGGGCGGCAAGAAGAAGGGGAACCAGGAGCAGCCGACGCCCCAGCAAGATCAGCAACAGCCTCCTCCGGCGGCGCCCGCTCCCCCGCCGGCCGAGGTCGGCACCGTGGACCGCAGGCTCTGGGAGCACAAGACCTCGGAGGCCCGCTCCGCCCTCAATCCTGTCGCCAGCCAGGCGGACGGCAATGCGGCCGTCTCGGTCGCCCTGGGACGCGTCCTGGAGCAGGAGAAGAACTACGGCGAGTCCGAATCCCGCCTTCGGAAGGCCACGGAGCTGGCGCCGTCCGATCCCGCTGCCTGGGTCTGGCTGGGCGAAACCTACTTGCGCCAGCGCAACTCCGGAGCGGCCGACAGCGCCTTCCGCAAAGCCGCGGAGGTGGCCGGGGGGAACGACTACTACCTGGGAGTGGCGCGCCAGCGGCTGCGCCAGTATGACGAGGCGGTCGCGGCGTTCGAGCGGGCGCAGGGCTTCGGCGCCCTGGTGCCCTACCAGATCGGAGTCACCCGCCTGTTCCAGGAGCAGTGGCAGCCGGCCGTTGACAAGCTCACCCAGGCGATCGACTCGGACTCGGGCCTCGCCTACGCCTACTACTACCGCGGCCTCGCCGCCGAGAAGCTGAACAGAAAGGATCTCCTCGTCAACGACATGGAGCGCTTCCTGAAGCTCGCCCCGGACTCTCCGGAGGCGGAGCGGGCACGGATGATCCTGCGGGCGGTCAAGAAGTAGCCATTTCCCGAGACCCCGAATTCATTGGGCAGCCGCTGCCCAACGAATTCTTAGAACGCGTTGCCGAGCCCGAGGTAGAGCTGGTAGCTCTCGTCCCCGGGCCGGCGATCGAGGGGGAAGGCAAAGTCGAGGCGCAGGAGACCCACCGGGCTCTTCATGCGGAGTCCGAGGCCCAACGCCTTCGCCAGGTCCGTGTCGAAGGCTCCCAGCCCATCCCAGACCTGGCCCGCGTCGAAGAAGACGAGGCCCGCCAGATCCTCAAAGGGGAGCGGGAAGCGCAGCTCCTGGTTGACGACGAGGAGCGTCTCCTCGCGGGGGTCCCCCTCCTCCACCCTCAGGCTCCGCCTCTCGTACCCCCGCACGGAGAACTCCCCTCCCGCGAAGAAGCGGTCGTCGCTGATCAGGCTCTGACCCGAATAGGCCTGCGCCAATCCCAACTGCACCGCCTGCGCCCAGACCACCGGCCGGCCGGCGACACGGAAGGTGCGGTAGCCCTGGACCTGGCCGTACAGGCGCGCGTAGTTGAAGTCGCTCCCCAGGAACGTGCCGCTCCCCGACAGGTCGAGGCTCCGGAAGACGCCGGCCGTGGGATCGAGCCGGTCGTCGCGGGTGTCGTACAGGACCTGCGTCCCCATGTAGGGACGGTTGAGCTCCAGGTCGAAGGGGAAGAAGGGGTCCGGCTCCACCTCGAAGAGATGGACCGAGCGGTAGCGGAAGTAGAGGCGCCCGGTGGTCCGGCGCCCGAACGGGCGGGCGAATTGGAGCGCGCTCTCGTCGGTCTCCCTCTTGAGGTCCCCCAGGAACTCGTCCGGGATCAGCTCGCGCCGCGCCACTCCGAAGACTTCCAGCGAGATCCCGGTTCCAAAGAGCCCTCCCGTCCGCAGGTAGACCCGGCCGCTGTGGTCGTCCGGCTCGTAGAGGGCACGGAAGCCGAGGGTCAGCCCGCGGCGCAGGAAGTTGGTGTCGCTCGCATCGACGATGGCTGCCGTTCCGGCTCCGCTCTCCCAGCGGACGCCGTAGCCGAGGTGGAACCGGGGGCTCTCGGCCACCGAGAAGGTGACGCGGGCCTCGTCCTCCTGCAGGCGGTCCACCTTCGCGGTGACCCGGGAGAAGACGCCGGTCCTGTAGAGGCGGCTCTGGGCCTCGGTGACGGCGTTTCGGTCCAAGGGCTCTCCCGGCTCGAGACCACTCAGGCTGGTGAGCTGGGCCGGTCGGGTCCAGCGCTCGCCCTCGATTTCCACCTCGGCGAGGCGGACCTGAGGACCCGGGTCGATCTCGTACCGGACGTCCACCACGAGCGGCTCCTCCGCCTGGGTGACGCCTCGGACAGCAGCGTCGGGATAGCCGCGGGAGCGTAGCGAATCTTCCAGTCGGAGCACCCCCGCCGAGACGAGGTCCGCGCGGAAGCCCTCGCCGGAGCGGGCCGGGATCAGCGCCACCAGCCGTTCCCGCTCCTCCGCCTCGACTCCCGCGATCTCTACCTGACCGAACACCTGCCTCGGCCCAGGTTCGACCCGGAGGGTCAGGCGCTTGCCCGCGATCTCGCGGCCGGCGATCCTCGCCTGGGGGTAGCCGAGGCTCCGGAGCGCGTCGAGGAGGCGCCGGTCGGCACCCGGCACGGCGGCGGCCAGCTCGGCGCGGGAGAGCCGGCCGGGGAAGCTCCCGGCCGCGAGGAGTGCCGAGTCGGCGTCGAGGCCGGCGATCTCCAGCT
>DASUNJ010000163.1:0-5759 GCA_036277235.1 Thermoanaerobaculia bacterium
CTACCAGGAGTTGGGGGCTACGTACCACGATCAGCGCTCTCAAAAAGTCGTTGTTCGTCGGCTGACCAAGCGCTTAGAGGATCTCGGCTACCAAGTCACCCGGAAGGAGGCCGCATAGGAGGCATTTTTCAGAGCAGCGCCAGCGTCCCGCCGGCATTTCCGGAGAAATCGGCGTCACGCCGGCAATTGTCGTTCATCCATGCACGAAGGCCGGGCCTTCGGCCCAATGTCTTAGAATGCCGGCGAGACGCCAGCGGTCCCAGGGAAAGAAGATCAGAGCTCGAAGGGTTCGTAGCCTTCGAAGGTCTTCCGGCGGCGCCGGATCTCGTGGGCATTCGGCACCTGATCGACCAGCTTCTGCAGCTGCTCCAGCCAGTCCGGCCCGGAGCGCGGCCGGTTCTCGCGCAAGGCTTGAATGTCCTCGGGGGTGGTGGGGATGTCCCGTTCGAGGTCAAGGAGGTCAGAGGGTTTTTTCGAGCTCATCGTAGCGGTCCTTGAGACCCTGGCGTTCAAAGTAGTCCCGAATCTCGTGACGGTCAACCCCGGGGATGGTCAGGAGGAAACGGATGTCCGCCAACTCCTGAAAGGTCCTTGCCGGGTCGTTCTTCATCGCGAGAACCTTGAGCGCGGCCAGGTGCTCCGGTTTGGGGACGGGGACCTCGAGCCCGCCTGGCCCCGGCTTTCGTTGGCATTCCGCGAAGAGCTTCTCGGCGGTCTCGCCGCCGGCATAGACGAAGTCGAGGCTTCCCCAGTCAGGGTCGGAATGGAGATGGTTCGAATACCCTCGCGATCGGTTGAGTGTCTGGTAACCGCGTGCCTCCAGGAAGCGGATGAGGTCGTCCTGCGCGGAGGATTCGACCACGAGATCGAGGTCCACTGTGGTTCGTGGCAGGCCGTACGAGGCCAGGGCGATGCCGCCGATCACCGCATGACGGTAGCCGCGTTCCTCCAGGAAGCCGGAGACCGCTCCGAGGACCATCCCGAAGTTCATCGGGCGCCTCGGGCAGCTCTGCACCGCGGGCGCGCCGGGTAGAGGCCTCTATCCGCCGGGTAGATACCTCTACCCATTGGGTAGGCATAGCTCCCCGTGAGGTAGACCCTCTCCCCGCGCGGTAGACCCTCTCCCCCCTGGGTAGACCCCTCTCCCCAAGGGGTAGGCATGGCTCCCCGGCGGGTAGATCCCTCTACCCAGCGGGGCAACGCTTCCCCCTCTGGGTAGACCCCTCTCCCCAAGGGGTAGGCATGGCTCCCCGGTGGGTAGACCCCTCTACCCAGCGGGGAAACGCTTCCCCCTTGATCCCGCCGTTGCCGTTGCCTTCTCTGAGAAACGGGCTGCATGCGTCCCCGCGCGGGTCAGACGTGCTTCGGCCCCAGCCGCTCCACCGGCAGGCCGGCGGCTTCGCGGAGGGCAGCCTCGGTGTACTTGACCACCATGGCTCCCCGCCACTGCGGGGCGAAGTCGGTGTTGTCCATGGGATAGGAGGGCTTCCTGGCGAGACGGGCGGCTTCGGCGATGGTTTCCGGCGTGAGCGTCTTGCCCACGAGGAAGTCGGAGGCTTCCTGGGCGGCGACGGGTTGCGAGCTCACGGCTCCCAGATAGATCCTCGCCTTTGCTACGACTCCGGACTTGTCGATCCAGAGCGCTACGGCGGAGGAGAGCACCGCGAAGTCGATCGAGCCTCGGCGGCGGAGCTTCCAGAAGGCCGAGCGGCAGCGGGTGGCTTCGGACTCCTTGGTGAGGAGCACTCCTGCCACGATCTCTTCGGGACGCTTTGCGAGATAGTCGATGCCGTCGTCCTTGTAAAGCTTTTCAATGGGGATCACCCGGTCTCCTTCGGTGGAGACCAGCCTCACTCCCGCTCCCAGGGCGCAGAGCATCGGTGCCGAATCGGAGGCCGTGTGGGCCAGGCAGCTCGGGGAGCTCGTGGCCACCCAGCAGATCTGGCCCTCTTCCTTCATGCAGTAGGAAACCGAGCGCCGCCAGTCTTCCGTCTGGTTGTAATAGGTGCAGCGGGTGTCGACACAGATGTTGCCGCCGATCGTGCCCATGTTGCGGAGCGGGGGAGAGGAGATCGAGGCCACGGCCCGCGCCAGGGCGGGATAGCGCTCGCGCACCGCCTGGTGCCTCACGATGTCGTCAAGGATCGTGGTAGCTCCGATCCTTATGTCTCCGTTGACGTCGATCCCGTTCAAACCAGGGACGGACATCAGGCTTACCACGGTGCGTGCCTTCTGATGCCGGCGCTTCATGTTCGGCCAGAGGTCGGTCCCTCCGGCGACCAAACGGACATTATCCTCGTGCTCCGCGACTCCCTCGCTGACGAGGATGCCGGCGGCCTCGTTCAGCGTCTTCGCGACGCGGAACTGGAACGGCGGCAGGCGCAGCATCAGCGCGCCCCTTCCGGTCCCGTGGTCAGGACGGCAACCTTTTTCTGTTTCAGGGCCTCTTCGCGGCTCATCATCGTGCCCGAGGCCGAGCGCATGCCGGACCTCAGCTTCTCCTTGTAATCGTTGATCGCCCGGCCGTCGCCCCCCTGCTGGGGCGTGGGCACCAGCAGCGTCTCTCCGAAATCCACCTCCGGGAATGCCTTCGGACCGAAGCGCCGGTCCTTGGCCTGCATGGCCTTGAGGATCATGTGCGGATGTACCGGGGTCTGATCGATCCGCACGCCCACGGCATCGTGGATGGCGTTGACCACCGCGGGCATCATCGGCAGCAGCGGACCCTGGCCGACTTCCTTGGCTCCGTAGGGTCCCGACGGATCGGGGTCTTCGATCAAATAAGTCGTAACCGGCGGCATTTCCAGAAAGGTCGGGCTCTTGTATTCGAGCATCGACGGGAACTTGTGTACCAAGGCGTTCGAAAGGTGGCGAGGAAGGCGGCGGAAGTCCTGCTCCTCCATCATCACCTCGCCGAGCCCCATGTAGACGCTCCCTTCGACCTGGCCGAGGACCAGCACGGGATTGAGGCTTCTTCCAATGTCGTGCGCGATCCAGACGTGCACCGGGTTCCAGAGGCCGGTCTCGGGATCGACCTCGACCTCGACCACCGACGCCGAGTACGAGTAGGCGGGGGAGGGACCCACGCCCGCGCCGCGGTACTTGCCCGGCGAGCGCGGCGGGATGTAGCTGCCGGTCGTTCCGAGCGTGCCGAAGCGCGCCTCGGCCGCGATGACCGCTTCCTGGAAGGTGAGCCCCGTGTCCGGGTCCTCGGCGTCGAACACCCGGCGCTCCGAGAACACGAGCCGGGAGGCCGGCACCTCGAGCTGATCGGAGACCGCCTTTGCAATCATTTCCCGCGCCCGCTCCGCGGCCTGGATCGCGGCGTTGCCCATCATCAGGGTCACGCGCGACGAGTAGCTGCCGAGATCGACGGGAGTCAGGTCCGTGTCCGCCACGCAGAGGCGGATGTCGGAGAGCGAGATGCCGAGCACCTCGGCGACCATGGCGGCCAGGATCGAGTCCGAGCCCTGGCCGATCTCGGCCTCGCCGCAGAACACGGCCACGCCGCCCGAGCGGTCGAGCTTGAGCATCACGCCCGATTGGGGCATGTGGTTCCAGTAGATCGGCAGGCCCGCGCCGCAGAGGTAGGAGCCGCAGGCGAGACCCAGGCCCCGGCCCTCGGGCATCTTCCCCCAGCGCTCGCGAAAGCCGCTGCCTTCGACCACGGCCTCGATGCAACGCCGCAATCCCATGGAGCCGATGCGCAGCCAGTTCGCCGTGACCGTGTCCGGATGGGCGAGCATGCCGAGGCGCAGGTCGGCCGGGTTGACGCCGAGCTTCACGGCGATCTTGTCCAGGTGGAGCTCGAACGCGAAGCGCGGTTGCGGCGTGCCGTGCCCGCGCTTGGGTCCGCACGGCGGCTTGTTCGTGAAGGCGCGCACGCCTTCGAACTTGTAGGCCGGCATTTCATAGGTCACGGTCTGGAGCGCGCCCGTGTAGTAGGTCGAAGCCACGCCGTAGCTGCCGTAGGCCCCACCGTCGAGCGCGGTTTTCAGATGCTGGGCGGTGATCTTCCAGCGATCTCCGTGCTTTTTCAGGCCGGTGCGCACGTGCATCATGACGGGATGGCGCCCGCGGTGGCAGTAGAAGACTTCCTCGCGGATGAGCGTGACCTTGACCGGCCGGCCGAGGTGCAGGGCCATCTTCGCCGCCACGATCTCGTGATTGAAAGGATCGCTCTTGCCGCCGAAGCCGCCGCCGTTGGAGCAGGCCACGACCCGCACGCGGGAGGCGGGCAGCTCCAGCACCTTGGCGATCGCCCGGTGTACGTAGTGCGGAGTCTGAGAGGACGAGTAGAGCGTGATGCGGTCGTCGTCCTCGGGCACCGCGACCGAGGCGTGCTGCTCCATGGGAAGGTGAGTGTTGCCTTCGTAAAAGACCGTGTCCTCGAAGATCTCGTCAGCCTCGGCGAAGCCGCCGTCCACGTCGCCGAAGGTCATGGAGACGACCTTGTGGAGGTTGCCCTCGTCGCCGTAGTCGTGGATGCGCGGCTCGGGCGTGTCGAGAGCGTCCTGGACGCTGGAGATGGTGGGCAGCGGCTCGTACTCCACTTTGACTTTGTAGGCCGCCTCCCAGGCCGCATCTTCCGTCACAGCGGCGACCGCCACGACCGGATCGCCGACGAAGCGGACCTTGTCGGGGCAGAGGGCGTGCTCGTCCTGGGAGACGGGCAGGATGCCGAAAGTGATGGGGAAGTCCTTGCCCGTGAGGAAGCCCAGCACGCCCGGCACCTCCCCGGCCTCGGAGAGGTCGATCGATTTGATCAGCGCGTGGGGCACGGTCGAGCGCACCAGGCGCATGAAGACCATGCGCGGAAAGGCGAGATCGTCCGCGAACCTGGTGGCGCCGGTGACCTTGGCGCGGCCGTCGACGCGCCGGAAGGGCTTGCCGACGATGTTGAAGTCGCGCTCCGGTTCCGGCTCTGGCTTTCTTACGGGCTCGGCCATGTTCTCTCGCTAGAAGGTGGAGGTGTCCAGGAAGCTCTGGTTCTGTCCGGCCGGCTGCACGTAGGTCTTCGTGACGCACGGCAAGGGGAGGCCATCCGGCGGGCAGCGGGTGACTTCGATCTCCAGCTCGACCGTGGTCATGTTGGCGAGGAAGACCCACCAGTGCCCGTTGAGGCCGCGGCCGTCCACGATCTTGGCGGTCACTTCGGTGTTCCCGGGGTCGAAGAAGTAGAAATATCCGGCGTCGCGGGTGATCGGCACGCCCCGAGCGGTCGCGAACCCAGTCTCCTCCGGCAGGCCCGGCAGACGGTAGCGGACCCCGATTTCGAAGTGGTCCTCGTCCGTCTCCCGCAGGCGGAGGGCCGGGCCCGCCGCAGCCTTCACCTCGAACGACCGCCCCAATTCGTGGGCTTCGAAGCTGCGCAGGTCCACCCTGTAGACGCCGGGCGCGAGCGGCCCGACCGTGGTCCCGAAGGTGTGGAGGTATGGCGGCGGGATGTGGTCCGGGCCGTCGTATTCGAAGACGAGGCGGCGCCCGTCCATGCCGGTGAACGCGAGGGTGGTCCGCATGTCGAACACGGCCAGCTCGATCCGGACCAGGTCGGCCGCGGTGGGATGCTCGGGGTCGACTGCGATGTCCGGCACCGTCAGGATGGTGCCGGACCCCACCTCGAAGGAGGCGTTGACGTCGATGAAGTTGCGGTTCGCTCCGGCGGCCTGGACGTAGGTCTTGGCGGGGCCGCCCGCGCGAGAGATCTCGACCTCGAACTGCAGGTCGGTCATGCTCGCGATGAACACCCACCATTTGCC
>DASUNJ010000164.1:0-9420 GCA_036277235.1 Thermoanaerobaculia bacterium
GGATCATCGAGAACGACTGGCTCGAGGCCATCATCGCCCTGCCGGAGCAAATGTTCTACAACACCGGCATCGGGACCTACGTGTGGATCGTCACCAACCGCAAGGAGAAGCGGCGCAAGGGCAAAATCCATCTTCTCGATGCGCGTGACGTCTGGACTGCGGGCGGCAGCGAGGAAAACAAGCGTAGTCTTGGCGACAAGCGGCGGCACATGACCGGCCGGCAGATCGCCGAGATCGTGAAGCATTACGGCCGGCAGACCGACGGTGAGACCTCTAAGATCTTTGACAATGCCGACTTCGGCTATACCTGTGTGACTGTCGAGCGGCCACTGCGCCTGCGCTACCAGATGACTTTGGAGGATAAGGCCCGCTTCCTGGATGCCTGCCCGCATCTCCTCGACGACGTGCAGGCCATCGACAAGAAGCTGGGCCGCCAGCCGCAGCGTGACTGGAATGCGGTGTGGAGCCGCATCGAGGACTTGCTGCACGCGCGCAAGTCGCGCTGGAAGGCAACCGAGCAGAAGCTCTTCCGCAGCGTCTTCACCCAGAAGGACTCCGAGGCCGAGCCGGTCGTCAAGGGCGGGCGCGACGACGGCTATGAGCCGGACTCCGACCTGCGCGATTTTGAGAACGTGCCGCTCAAGGAAGACATCAACGTGTACTTCGAGTGCGAGGTCCGACCCCACGTGCCTGACGCATGGATGGACCGGAGCAAGGAAAAGGTCGGTTACGAGATCAACTTCAACCGTCACTTCTACAAGTACACGCCCCCGCGCCCGCTGGAGGAGATCGACGCGGATCTGAAGCAGGCGGAGGAAGAGATTATGCGGTTGCTGCGGGAGGTGACGGATTGATCACTTCAGAGTGGATCAGGGCCGCACTCCCTCGATCTTGGGGCATCGCTAGACTTCGAGATCATGCCACTGTAATCAACGGATACCCGTTTGACTCGGAGCTGTTCAGTGCTGACACCGGAATGCCTCTCGTTCGGATTCGTGATATTTCGAGCGAGGAAACCGAGATTCGCTACACGGGTGACTTAGTACCCGCCGCACTCCTTCGTGGCGGCGAGATTCTCATAGGCATGGACGGAGACTTCAACGTCTCCCGTTGGAGAGGGGGGGAGGCCCTGCTCAACCAACGCGTCTGCTGCGTTCGCCCGGCAAGGACGATTGATGCGCGTTTCCTTTACTACGTGTTGCCGGCTCCCCTCAGGTTAATCAATGAGTTTACTTACTCGACAACCGTCAAGCACTTGTCGTCATTCGATGTTCTGAAGATCCACATTCCGTTTCCATCACTACCCCAACAGCGTACCATTGCCAATTACCTCGACCGCGAGACGGCCCGACTGGATGCGTTGGTGACGGCGAAGGAGCGGGTGCTCGGGTTGTTGGCCGAGAAGCGCCGGGCGCTCATCACCCGTGCCGTCACTCGCGGCCTCGATCCCCGCGCGCCCCTCCGCGACTCTGGGGTCCCTTGGCTTGATAAGATTCCGGCGCATTGGGAGATGGTCGCGCTCCGCTTCCTTGTGGACATCTCCGGTGGTGCGACCCCAGATACAGGTAAACCCGAACTGTGGGATGGGGACATACCCTGGGTGTCCCCAAAAGACATGAAACGAGCAGAGATAGGGGATGTGGAGGACCACGTGTCGTCTGCCGCACTCTCTGCAAGCGCGCTTCGTTTGATCGATCCGGGAGCAGTTCTGATCGTCGTCCGCGGAATGATCCTCGCGCATAGCTTCCCGACGGCAACTACCACCAGACAAGTCACAATAAACCAAGACATGAAGGCGCTGCGGTGCCGCAGCTCCCTTGAGCCACACTTCCTGCGGGGTTTCTTCTGGGGAGTGGAATCACACCTCGTTTCACTCGTGGATTCTGCGGCGCATGGCACGCGCAAGCTGGATACCGAAGTCCTTGGGCGCCTCGAAGTGTGTGTTCCACCTCTCAATGAGCAACGTGCGATTGTTGCGCATATTTCAGAGAAGTCGGCACGACTTGACGAACTCCGCTCTGCCACGGAACGGACTATCATCCTGATCAAGGAACGCCGCGCCGCTCTAATCGCTGCGGCTGTGACAGGCCAAGTCGACGTTTCCTGGGTCCCAGAGTCGATCGACTGTGCAGCAAAGGAAATGTCATGCTGATCCGACACTTGAAGGTTTCGGGCCTTCTGTCCTTCGGACCGAAGGGCATCGATCTGCCGCTTGGGCCGCTCAATGTATTGATCGGGCCGAACGGCTCCGGCAAATCCAACTTCCTGGAGGTTCTTGCGCTGCTCAGAGCCTCGCCGACGAATCTGCCGGAGCCTGTCAAGGAAATGGGCGGCGTGAGGGAATGGCTTTGGAAAGGGCCTAAGTCGAAGCGCATCGCTAGAATCGACGCCGTGATCGACTATCCCAAAGGAAAAATGCCGGTCCGGCATGTGCTCGAATTCACTGAGCACGGGGAACGCTTCGAGGTGACGGACGAGCGCATCGAAAGCGAGCGCCCCGATGAGGACAAGACGAATGCGCTCTTCTACTACCGCTTCATGAAAGGACGGCCGGTACTGCGCCTTTCCTCCGAGCGGTTACGAGAACTTCGCCGGGAGAATGTAAAGCCGGAGGAATCCATCCTGTCGCAGGTGCGCGATCCGGAGAGCTACCCCATACTGCACTGGTTGCAGGAGCAGTACGAGCGGATCCGCCTCTACCGAAACTGGACCTTCGGCCCGTTGGCGGGCGTTCGCCGGGAGCAGAGCGCCCAGGGCCGAAGCGATCTCCTGAATGACGGAGGGGAGAACCTGACGCTGGTGCTCTCGAAGATCCGCTCGCGCGTGAAGAAACCACTGATCGAGTCGCTGCGGATGCTCTTCGAGGGTATTGAGGACATTCACCTCACTGTCGACGGCGGGAACGTGCTGCTGTTTCTGGAGGAGGCTGAGGGTCGCGAGATCCCCTCAACGCGACTTTCGGATGGAACACTGCGCTATCTGAGCTTGCTGGTGATCCTCCTGCACCCGGACCCGCCGCCGCTTGTCGCGATCGAGGAGCCGGAACTGGGCCTTCATCCTGACGTAATACCGCACGTCGCGGAGCTGCTGATCAGTGCTTCAAATCGTACGCAACTCGTCGTAACCACGCACTCCCGCATGTTGGTGGATGCGCTGACCGATCACCCCGAGAGCATCGTTGTGTGCTCCAAGGAGGTTGGCGAATCCAGGCTCGAACGCCTCGACGCGGAGCAGCTCAAGGCATGGCTGGACAAGTACACGCTCGGCGACCTGTGGAGCAAGGGCGAGCTGGGAGGGAACCGCTGGTGAGCGTAAAGCTTTACGTCGAAGGTGGCGGCGAGGGCCAGTTGCAGGATACGCTGTTCCGGCAGGGATGGACGAAGTTCTTCGAAGCGGCCGGTCTTGCCGGCAAGATGCCAAGCGTCGTCCGCGGCCAGGGGCGCACGCAGACGTTCGACCTCTTCGCAACGGCCGTCATGAATCCGCGCAGTGGAAAACTCCCCCTGCTGCTCGTCGACAGCGAGGACCCGGTCGAAGAGGGGCACTCCGTATGGCAGCACCTGGAGGCGCGCGATGGTTGGAGACGCCCCCCTGGTGCCGCTGATGACCAGGCGTTCCTGATGGTTCAAGTCATGGAGACGTGGTTCCTCGCCGATCGCGAGCTGCTGAGGAGGTACTTTGGCAATTCGTTGCGCGAGAACCACATTCGCCAATGGCCGGCTCTCGAGGACGTGCCAAAGCCCACCGTATTCGATGCTCTGGAGAACGCGACGGCAGCATGCCATAAGCCCTACGCCAAAGGGAAAGTATCGTATGAGCTGCTCGGCCAGTTGAACCCCGGGCAGGTTGAGGCTGCCTGCCCCCACGCAAAGGTGCTTCTCGAACGCTTGAGGAGCATGTGATGTCACGCCATTTCGAAGCGGCTTTCGAGAGCGTCATCGAAACGCATCTGCTCCAGAACGGCTATATTCGGATCGCACGCGAGGGTTTCGACCGCGAGCGCGCCATCTTTCCGGACATTGTTCTTGGTTTCATCCGCGACACCCAACCGAACGAGTGGGCCAAGCTGGAGGCGCTCCACGGAGAGAGGACCGGCGAGCAGATCCTCAGCGACCTGTGCAAATGGATGGATACCAACGGATCGCTCGCGACTCTGCGCCATGGTTTCAAGTGCTACGGGCGGACGCTTCAGGCGGCGTACTTCAAGGCGGCGCACGAGCTGAATCCAGAGCTGGAAGCCCGCTACGCCGCGAACCGGCTGGGGCTGACCCGTCAGCTTCACTACTCGCCGCGCTCCGAGAAGTCCCTTGACGTCACGCTGAGCGTAAACGGCATTCCTGTTGCCACCGTGGAGCTGAAGAACCCGCTCACTGGCCAGACGGTGGAGGATGCGCGGCGCCAATACAAGAAGGATCGGGACGCCCGCGAGCCCCTTTTCGAATTCAAGCGGCGCACTCTGGTCCATTTCGCGGCGGATACCGAATCGGTGCTGATGACCAGCCGGCTGGCCGGGGACGCGACGCACTTTCTTCCCTTCAACAAAGGGCACGACGAAGGCGCCGGCAACCCGCCTGATCCAGCCGGGAGGACCTATCGCACGGCCTATCTTTGGGAAGAGGTGCTGCAGCGGGACAGCCTGCTCGACCTCCTCGCACGCTTCATCCACCTGCAGATTGACGAGAAGCGCGACGACCAGGGCCGCAAGGTCAAGGCGGAAACGATGATCTTCCCCCGCTATCACCAGCTCCAGGCGGTGCGCCTGCTGGTGGAAGCCGCCCGGACCGAGGGTGTGGGGCACAACTACCTCATCGAGCACTCGGCCGGCAGCGGCAAGAGCAACACAATCGGCTGGCTCACGCATCGGCTCGCGTCCCTGCACGACGCTGCCAACCAGCGCGTCTTCGACAGTGTGATCGTGGTGACCGACCGGGTAGTGCTCGACCTGCAGCTCCAGGACACGATCTACCAGTTCGAGCACAAGCGTGGTGTCGTGCAGAGGATCGACGAAAGCTCGTCGCAACTCGCCGAAGCGCTCGAGAATGCCGTGCCGGTGATCATCACCACATTGCAGAAGTTCCCATTCGTTTCGACCCAGTTGCTCAAGCTGGCCGAGAAGCGCGGCACGAGTGGCACGGGAACGCTCGCCACGCGGCGTTGCGCCGTCATCATCGATGAAGCCCACAGCTCACAGGGCGGAGAGACCGCGACCAAGCTGAAGGGGGTGCTAGGCGGCGAGAAGCTGCGGGAAGAGGCCAAGAAGCGCGCGGCCGAGGAAGGCCGTGAAGACATGGAAGAGCTCTTCCGCAGCATGGCCAAGCGTGGCAGGCAGGCGAATCTGAGCTTCTTCGCCTTCACAGCTACTCCTAAGCACAAGACCTTCGCCGTGTTCGGGCGCAATAAGGAGCCAGCGCACCGCTACACCATGCGGCAGGCGATCGAGGAGGAATTCATCCTCGACGTGCTGAGGTACTACACGACCTACGCGACGTACTACAAGCTGCTCAAGGCCTGCGAGGACGATCCGAACGTCGAGCGCAAGAAAGCCGCGCAGGCGCTGGGTCGCTTCATGAAAATGCACCCCGTCAACATCGCCCAGAAGACGGAGGTCATGGTCGAGCACTTCCAGGCGGTCACCCGGCACAAGATTGGCGGCCGGGCCAAGGCAATGGTGGTTACCAGCTCCCGCCTGGAAGCGGTCCGCTACAAGCAGAGCTTCGATCGGTACATCAAGGAGAAGGGCTATGCCATCAAGACGCTGGTGGCTTTTTCCGACAAGGTAGAGGACGACAAGCTCCCGGGCGTGGTCTACACCGAGGAGAAGATGAACCTCGGGATTCGGGAAAAGGAGCTGCCCGAGAAGTTCGCGACGCAGGAATACCAGGTGTTGCTCGTGGCGGAGAAGTACCAGACCGGTTTCGATCAACCCCTCCTGCATACGATGTTCGTGGACAAGCGGCTCGCGGGCATTCAGGCCGTGCAGACGCTCTCTCGCCTTAATCGCATTCACCCGTTGAAGGAAGATACCTTCGTCCTCGACTTCGTGAACGACCGCGAAGAGATCCGCAAGGCCTTCGAAACGTACTACGAAGGTGCGAAGATGGGCGACGAAGTCGACCCTGCCCGCATGTACGTGATCAAGGGCGAGCTCGATGCCTCCGGGATCTACCTGGATGAGGAGGTAGAGCTTTTCTGCGCCGTGTACTTCAAGCCGAAGCAGCGGCAGAGCGCGATGGACCACCAGGCGATGAACGCGGCGCTCGATCCCGCGGTGGCGCGGTTCACCGTGAGCCTAAAGAACGATGAGGGCCAGGCGGAGCTCTGGCGTGGCAAGGTGCAGGCGTTTCGGAATCTTTACGGCTTTCTGAGCCAGGTGATCCCATACCAGGACTCGGACCTCGAACGCTTGTACGTGTTTCTGCGCCATCTGGCGGCAAAGCTACCGCGGCGCCAAGGCGGACTGGCCTACCAATTCGACGATGAAGTGCGCCTTGAATACTACCGCTTGCAGAAGATCAGCGAGGGCTCGATCTCGCTCGGCGAAGGTAGGGCGCGGCCCCTGGACGGTCCGACAGAGGTGGGTTCCGGATCGGCTCGCGAGGAAGAGGTTCCGCTTTCGCGGCTCATCGATCTTGTCAATGATCGCTTCGGCACGGATTTCAACCAGGCCGACCAGCTCTTCTTCGATCAGATCGTCGAGGCGGCGGTGGCCGACGATGGGCTTCGGCAGGCAGCTGCGGTGAATCCGGAGGACAGGTTCGAGCTGGTGTTCAGAAATCTACTGGAGCGGTTCTTCGTCGAGCGCATGGACCAGAACGAGGAGATCTTCGTCCGGTACATGAACGACGAGGCCTTCCAGCGGATGGTCAGCTCGTGGATGGCCTCCGAAACGTATCGGCGTCTACGGGATAGAGCAGGCGCAACGCTGCCGTCAGGACTGCGTCTTGTCGAAGGTCGCCCTGAAGAGCGCTATGTGACCTGCGTGCCGCTTGTCCCGCTCAAAGCCGCAGCCGGTGCCTTCGGCGATCCTCAGCACATTGAGGACGACGGCTTCGAGTGGGTCGCCGTCGAGTCGCGCCATCACCGCCTGCGCCCCGGGATGTTCGTCGCCCAGGTAGTCGGCAAATCCATGGAGCCGGCCATTTTCGATGGCGCCTACTGCCTCTTCCGCGCACCAGTCGAGGGCGCGCGGCAGGGAAAGACTGTCCTCGTCCAACTCAGCGACGCCATCGATCCGGAGAGCGGCCAGAGCTACACCGTGAAGCGTTACGAGAGCGAGAAGACGAAGCAGGGAGACTCCTGGCACCATGCGCGGATCACCCTGAAGCCGATCAACCGGGACTTCGAGCCTATTGTTTTGACCGGCGCCAACGAAGGCGAGCTACAGGTCGTGGCGGAGCTGGTCGAGGTGCTTGGGGATGAGACGTAGAGGTTTAGGGCTCCCTGCCCCGCGCCCTACCTCCGATCCGGTCCCGGTTTTGTCGCCCCTGTGGTTGCCGGATCCGGAGGGCAGGCACAAGACCTGCCCTTACAGGTCGCGGAATTCCGTGGGCCGTTTGAACGCCGATGCCGTACCCTGGTCGCCCCGATCATCGGTCCACGGCCCTCCCGGATCTGGCACCGACTTACTAATAAGTTAAGATAGGGTCAGAAATGACCCGATCTTGGTTGGCCCGTTGCCTGGCTGTGAAGCCAGGCTGGCTGGGGACTCTTCTGCTCCTCTGCCCGATCGTCGCGGCGGCGCTCGATCCGTCGCGCGCGATCACGCAGTACCGCTCCGACCGGTGGACGCGCCGCGAAGGTCTGCCCCAGATGAGCGTGCTCTGCGTGCTGCAGGACCGCACCGGCTATCTCTGGCTCGGCCTGCAGGAAGGGCTCGCCCGCTTCGACGGCATCTCGTTCCGCACGTTCAAGGTCGAAGACACTCCGGCGCTCGCCAGCAATTACGTATCGGCGCTGTTCGAGGACCGCCACGGCCGGATCTGGATCGGCACCGACACGGGCGACCTCTCCTACTTCGACGGGGAGACCATCGTCGCCGTACCGCTCGGCAGGACGCTGCGCGGTCTCGTCGTCGGGTTCGCGGAGCGTCCGGGCGGAGATCTCTTCGTCGGATTCCGCGGCGCCGGCCTCCAGCGCCTGGCAAGGGACCGGCTCGAACCGGTCGCGGACCAGGACGGACGCCCGATCGACAACCTCGGCTCCATGGCGCAGGGCCGGAACGGCGAGGTCTGGGCCGGCGGGGAGGGCAAGCTGTTCCGTTTTCTCCGTGGCGGCTGGACCCGCTTCGACCTTCCCAAGGCATCGGGACGGCTGGTGACGGCCCTCGCCGTCCATCCGGACGGCGATCTCCTGTACAGCGAGGACGATCAGGCGGTGCGCCGGGTGCGCCCGAAGGGTCTCTCCCTGGAGCCGGTGCAGCCGGACCGGCAGTTGCCCGCTCACGTGCTCGCACTCTTTTTCGATCGCGACCGGACGCTCTGGATCGGCACCGGGAGCGGCGTGGCGCGCTGGCGCGATGGTCTGCGAAAGGACCCGGGGGCCGGCATCGAGCCCTGGCCCGCCGGACCGCGGTCGTCGGTCGCCGACTTTTTCGAAGACCGCGAGGGCGGGCTCTGGATCGGCACGAACCTGGAGGGTCTCCTGCGTCTTCGGGCAGACGAGGTCGTCCTCCTCGGGCCCGCGGAAGGCCTTCCGGACGACAAGACCTGGAATGTGATGGAGACCTCCGACGGCGCGCTCTGGGTGACCACCGACGGCGGTCTGACACGGATCGCCGGTGGCCGCATCGAGCGCATCTCGTTGCCGGGGCTGCCGAGCGGGGACGGGGTAGCCCTGGGCGAGCGGCGGGACGGCTCGGTCTGGGTCGGCACCTTCCGCTCCGGGCTGTTCCGCCTGCCTCGCGACGGCGAGCCGCTCCTCCGGTTCACCGCCGTCGAAGGGCTTGCGGCCGGGCCGGTCACCGTGGTCTTCGAGGATTCGCGCGGAAAGCTCTGGGTCGGCAGCCGCGAAGGCCTGGCTCGAGAAAGCGGAGCACGGCTTGGGGAAACACGGCTTGGGGAAGATAGCTTCGAGAGCGTCCGCCTGGTCGAGGGAGACGTTCAGCCGTATATCGGGTCGATCGTCGAAGACCGCGCGGGGACGGTCTGGATCGCCACCACCGCCGGCCTGTTCGCGCAGAGTGCGAGCGGCATGCGGCGCTACGGCCACGGCGACGGCCTGGCGAGCACGGCGCTCAACGCGCTCCTGCTCGATCGCGACGGCCGGCTGTGGATCGCCACCAACGGCCAGGGGGTCCAGGTCCTCGACGGCGGCCGTTTCCTGACGGTCGATCGCCGCCACGGCCTGCCGACCGGCACGCTGTCCTGGATCGTGGACGACAACCTCGGCGGGCTCTGGTTTTCCTCGAACCTGGGCCTTTTC
>DASUNJ010000165.1:0-12882 GCA_036277235.1 Thermoanaerobaculia bacterium
AGGCCGGCACCGACGACACAGACCCTTTCCACGTTGCAGCCTCCCCCGAATAGATGACATGAGATGAGATGGCCGGATTCTTCCCGGCTTCCTCTAGAGTGCCGTTGGTCCACTCAATGGTGACAGAATTCTCGAATGAGACCGGACAGGTTCCTCCTCGTCGCCGGGCTGGCGTGCGGTCTGGCCTTCGTCTTCGGCACTCCGCCGTTCCAGGCGCCGGACGAGACGACCCACTTCTACCGCGCCTACGCGGTGAGTGAAGGCAACCTGGGGGCGCGGCGCGGGGAGGAGGGCTTCGGCGCGGTGCTCCCCGCCAGCCTGCAGGAGATCGGGACCGGCCTCCGGGGCGAGCTGCCCTTCCGTCCCGGCGTGAAGATGTCCCGGGAAAAGATCTTTCAGGCTCTGCGGGTCCCCTTGGAGCCGGAGCGGCGCCGGTTCACGGACTACCGGACCTCGGCGCTGTTCACGCCGGTGTCGTACCTCCCCCAGGCGGCAGGGATCGCGCTGGCCCGCTGGCTCGGGGCAGGCGCCCTGGTCCTTCTCTACGCGGCGCGGCTGGCCAACCTCCTTGCCGCGACCGTGCTGATCGCGGTCGCCCTGCGCCGGCTCCCGTCCTATCCCTGGCTGTTCGCGATGCTGGCGCTCACGCCGATGGCGCTCTTCCTGCGCGCCTCGGCGTCGGCGGACGCGCTCAGCACGGCCGCGGCGTTCCTGCTCGCCGCCACCGTTGCGAAGCTCGCCTGGGGAGAGGAGGAGCAGGGCCGGTGGCGGGACGTCATCGTCCTGACCGCGTGCTCGACGGCGCTCTGCCTCTCGAAGCCCGTGTACGTGACTCTCGCCCTGCTGGTGCTCCTGATTCCCGCCGTTCGCTTTCCCAAGGGCCGGCGAGGCGCGGTCCTCCTCGTTCACGGGACGGTCACCGCCGCCGCTTTCGCCGTGGCCCTGACGACCGCCGGCGCCGTGGACGTCTCCATAAGGCCCGATACGCCGATCGACCCGGACCGTCAGATCGAGGATGCCCTGGCGGACCCTCTCCGGGTAGCCGGGATCCTCACGGAGGATTACCTGCACCACGGCCGCCGCTATGTCGCGCAGATCGTGGGCCAGCTCGGCTGGCTCGACGTGAACCTCCCCAAGCCGCTGCTGTGGGGTTATGCCCTCGTGCTCGGCCTGCTTGCGCTCCTGGATACCCGGCGAGAAGTGGCCGTGAGCGCGTGGCAACGAGCGCTCCTGGTGCTGATTGCGGTCGCGACGCTGGCGCTGATCAGCGCCTCGCAATACGCCAGTTGGACATCCTACGGAGCCGGTCACGTCGAAGGGATTCAAGGCCGCTACTTCATCCCCCTGGCGCCGGCCGTGGCATGGATCTTCCACACCCGCCGCTTCCCCACCGAACCCGCGCTCCTGAACCGGGTGCTGCCGTGGCTCAGCCTGGTTTCCCTGGGCATCGCCTTCTGGACCCTGCTCCACCGGTACTACGGAAGCTGATACACGTCGGTCCACCGGTCCGAGTAGATCCGCCGGAAGCGCCGGCTCCACTCCGGCCCTTCCGGGAGGCGGACACCTTTCCCGCGCGCGATCAGGAGGTAGTCGGCGCCCAGTTCCCGCAGGCGGCCATGGAACAGCTCCGGGTCTCCCAGCGCAGGGAGGAGCCAGGCGTAGCTCGCCGGACCGTTCCAGTCTCCCAGCAGGGTGCCGTCCGCGTGGTAGACCATGTTCTCGGCGAACAGGGCGTAGGCGGTGTAGCCGTCGGGGCGCAGGCGGTTCAGGTGGTCCACCGCGGCATAGACCGGCAGCTCGCGGGCCAGGTAGAAATCCCGCTCCGGGGCGGTCACCGGCAGCGGCCCTTCCCGTCCGATGCGATAGATGCCGTAGGCCCACCCCGGCAGGAAGAAGAGGAGGGCGAGGGCGGGCAGCACCCACTTCCGCAGAGGAAAGCGTGACAGGGTCAAGGCCAGCGCCAGGCTCACCAGGGGGAGGACGGCGGTCATGTAGCGGGAGTCCGGCGGCAGGACGAAGAGGAGGAGCGAGTAGGCCAGGGCGATCCCCAGGATCCTCCGCACCCGCGGGTCCCGGAAGAGCCCGAAGGCGAGCAGCGGGAGCCCGAAGAGGTAGACGGGGGACCAGGGCGGCTGGTTGCCCGCGGCGCCGCGGTCGAGGAGCACGTCCCAGGGGAACTGCACGAAGGCGGAGGCCCGCTCCGCCAGGGTCCGGCTCACCGGGTCCGGGAACCAGGGGTTCGCGCCGAAGAGCTGGGGATAGAACGGGAACAGCGGATTGCCCGTGTGCAGGACCAGGCGGCCGTACCAGGGTGCGAGCACGGCCAGGGCCGCTGCCGAGGCAATGGCCAGATCTCGGAGCCTGCCGGCCGGCAGCAAAGCGGCAATCACCGCGCCGATGAAGAAGATCCCCAGGTACTTGACCCCCGCCGCCGAGCCCGCGAAGACGCCCAGAAGGACCAGCCAGGAGCGGACCCGCGTCTCGCGCCAGCGCTCCAGGGAGTAGACCGATGCCGTGACGAACAGGGTCAAGGCCGGCTCGACGTAGGCCGTTCCGGCCAGATGGACCACGATCGGATTGCCCAGGAAGATGGCGGCCGCCAACCAGCCGCTCCGCCCTCCCCACGCCATAAGGAGCGCCGCGGTGACCAGGGTGGCGAGGAGCTGGACCAGGTGGGTCGCCACGTCGCCGGCCAGGAGCAGCATGCCGGTGAAGAGCATCTCGGCGAGCTGCGGGAAGATGGGATAGCGCAGCTCGGGCAGGAACGGGACCGCTCCCGTGCTGGCGAAGGCGCGCGCGTAGGGCAGGTGGTAGAGAGTCTCGTCGAAGGCGGTCGGCGGATAGAGGGCGAGGACGAAGAGGGGCGCCGCGGCCAGGACGAGGCTCAGCGCGGTCTTCCATCTCCAGACGACGCGCGCCTCCCGCCAGACCGGGATGCCGATCAAGTGGATCGCGGCGACGAGGACGATCAGCGAGCTCCTCGTCAGGAGCCCCAGGGCGCCGAGCGCGAATGCCGCGTGCGCCAGGACGGTGAGCCCGAGCGCGGTCGAGACGGCGAGCCCCTCCAGGCCTTCCAGCCTTCGGAGCACGAGACGCCCGGCCATCCAGGCCGTGACGGCCAGGAGGGCGAAGGCGAGAAGGTGGGTCCCTACGAACGAGGCGAGCTGCATTCGAGGGCCTCGTCCAGGAACGCTAGCTGCAGGCGCATCTGGTCCCGGATGGGCATGCCGCGCACCTGATCGTCTCCGGAGAAGGCCACCCGCTCCAGCCAGGCGCGGAAGACCGGATCGTCCGGACGGCCGGTGTCCCCCTCGGGGAGGGGACGCAGGAAGAGAGGCATCTCCGACACGAAGGTGAAGGGGTCCCCGCCCAGGGAGCGGACGTACTCCATGGAGGTGGGCCGGAACTTCGCCGCGGTGGCCGGGTCTCCCCGCTCCTCGAACCAGGCGATCATGGAGCGCGAGTCGGGACGGGTCGAGAACCCCTCGTCGATCCGACGGAACCCCTTCTCTCCCCCGCGGTCCACGTCGAACAGGCCGTAGCCGAGGGCGCGCACCCGCTCCCGGAGCGAGTTGCGAAGCCCTGGGGTCCGATCGATCCAGGCGGGCTCGATCAGGAACCAGGGACCGGGCGCGAAGGCGATGCTGTGGAAACTGCCGTGGACAGCGAAGGGAGCCCCTCCGGCCAGGAAGTCGGCCACGGTCCGGTTCTCGGGGCGCAAGTCGGGAAAGCCGAACTCGATGTCGTCCCCCGGCTTCTCCCGCATGGCGTGCCTCAGATAGAGGTGGAGGTCGAACACTCCTGCCCGAAAACCGGGCTCGCTCCAGACGGCGTTGCGGGCCTCGCCGTCCGGATTGACGTGCGGGACGACGTACCAGGTGTAGCGGTCGTCCGGATGAAGGGAGAGATGGCTGACGAGCCGGCGGAGCATGGCCGGCCCCACCGGCTCGTCGGAGTGGCATCCGCCGATCAGGCTGATGTGGCGGGGTCCCGAGCCGAGCACCGCGCCCAGGATCTCGCGCCCCTCCCGCGAACGGCCGATGGGCCGCAGGGGAGGGGGCGCTTCGGAATCCAGGATCTGTTCTATTTCAATGGGGGGCAGCATTCAGGAGGAGGATACCTCCTCCCCCCTGCCCGAGACACCCCGGTTTGCGATAGGGTAGGCGCGAATCTATGGAGGGCAATCCCATGAAAGCTCGAACCACGTTGACAATCGCCTGCGCCCTGCTCCTGGGCGGCGCGATGGCAGCGCAGGCCCAGGGCCGGATCAACGTCACCCAGATGTACATCACCAGTTGCGAGGAGATGGGCTCCTGTGAATTCCGGCTGACCTGCGAGTCGGGCGGCAAGGACGTGGAGATGATCGCCGCGGCCATCGCCAGCAGCCCGGACACCCTCCCGATCAACAAGACGGTCGAGGTCGCGAAGTACCCGGCCACGGTGAGCTGCACGCTCTTCGAGGACGACGGCTGGTTCGGCGAATCCTGGGACGAGGCGGCGAAGGGCTCGGTCTCGCTCTCGGGCGGCGGCGACTACGAGCTCAAGCTGGCCAACCCGGAGCAGGCCACGGTCGTCCTCACCCTGCTCGCCGACAGCATCGAGTCCACCCTGACCGCTCCGTCGGCCGCAGTGCCCGCCGGCGGCAAGGTGAGCAAGGCCGCGCCGCGCCAGTTCCTCGCGATCTTCCGCAAGGAGACCGAGGCCAAGGGACACGCGGTGGTGCTCGGCCTGGAGTGGCCTGCCTTCCAGAAGAAGGCCCAGGAGCTCGCCGACAAGGGGGTGCACCCCACCGATGTCGAGACCTGGGTCGACGGCGGCAAGCGGCTGTGGGGCGGCATCTTCCGCAGCGGAGCCGACGCTTCGCAGATCACCGTCGGCCAGGAGTGGGAGGCCTTCCAGGAACAGTGGACGACGCACACCGACAACGAGGATCCCGACAAGCAGATGCAGCTCGTCGACATGGAGATCTACGCCGAGAAGGGGAAGACCCTCTTCGTCGGCGTCTACCGGACCGGCTCCGAGATGCACTCCCTCTGGGTCGGCCAGGACCGCGGCGACTTCCTCCGCAAGTGGCAGCAGCTCATCAACCAGCAGCTTCGGCTGGTGGACCTCGAGGTCTACAAGGCCGCCGGAGGGAGCCGCAACCTCTACGCCGGCGTCTTCCTGGAAGCCCCCGGCAGCTACGGCATGTGGAACGGCACCACCTGGGAGCAGTTCCAGGAGAAGCGCGCCAAGGGCGGCAGCGGCCTGTGGGACGTCGAGACCTACATGGAGGACGGCAAGAGGCTCTATGACGGAGTCGTCCTCGGCGGTGGCGGCAGCGAGGAGATGCCGGGAATGCTCGACGGCCCGGCCCTGGTAGCCAAGTGGCGCGACATGCTCGGCAAGGGCTTCCGCATGATCCACCTGGAGGTCGTCGAGTAGACCCTACATCACAGCCCGAGCACCTGGGAATCGATCAGGTCCAGGAGCTCGGGGTCCCGCGCCATCTCGAACTTGCGGGCGAAGTCGAAACGACCTGCCGCGAACCGCGGCAGGTCGTCCCGCGTCAGGGTCCTGGGCCGGCCGTCCCGGTTTCCCGCGAAGTCCACGTAGCGCCGGTTGTCCGGACACAGCTCGAAACGGCCGCTGTTGACGAGCACCGTCTGCACCATCGACTCGCACGGGGCCACCGTCCGGTGGAACCAGCGCACGAGCCGGTCCTCCGAAGTGATCGCCTGCCAGAGGTGCTCGACGGCCGGACGGGAGAGGGTCCACCACTGCCAGCCCCCGTAGCAGCGGACCGGCCCCTCGAACGGCGTGTGCCGAGACTGCCATCCCACGAACGGACCGTAGGTGAAATGAAACCGCAGGGGCGAGACCTTGCCCAGGAACCGGACCGTCCTCAGAAAGCCTCTCGCCCCGTCGGGGAACCTCCGGTACTGGGGGTAGTACCGCGACTGCCCCTGCCGGGGCTTCCAGGGGCTCTCCTTCCCGAGAACGTCCCACCAGGCCAGGAAGCCGTCATACCGGGTGGTGGCCAGCTCCGCCTCGAAGTCGGGCAGCGGCCGGACCGGGTAGTCCTGCCCCGAGAGATAGACCAGCCAGTCGAACGACCACCGCGGGTTCTCGACCAGCTCCTTCAGTCCGGCGAGCAGCGGCGACAGGACCGACCACTCGCCGCGCGCCACCCGGTCGCGCCGGACGAGCACCTCCACGCCCGAGATCTCCCGGAACGGTCCGGGATCGAGCTCGACCGTCCTCCCGTCATGAACCACCAGCGCCAGCGCCTCCGGAGAGGACCGCTTCACCGTCCGGACGAGGCGGAGCACCTGCTCGGGATCACAGTGGCTCTGGATCAGATAACAGCAGGTCATCGGTCGGCTTCTAGCGCCGGCTGTCGAGGAAACGCCGCACGACGCGGTGGATGCGGTTGGGATCGCCGGCCACGTCGGGGTCGAAGGCGACCCCGATCGTGTCGCCTTCCTTCCAGGTGACGATGCCCGTGACCTCGAGGACCGGCTCCTCGTCCGGGAGCGCCACGGAGAAGCGCACGGGGTGCTTCACCTCCCAGCCGGGCGGCCCCCCGCTCAGCCCGATCCCGCCGATCGACAGGTTCTCCAGCTTCACGGGCATCGAGCGGCCGTCCTCCAGGACGATCACGGCGTCGACTCCCAGGCGGATGCGGACGTCCCGCTGCCCCGCCAGGGCGAGGAGGGCGGAGACGTTCATGCCGTGCCGCCGGATCACCTCGGCGCGGAACTTGAGCTCTAGGATCGGGATCTCGGCCAGCAGCTCCACGAGCTCCTGCTTGTCGATCCGCAGCAGGACCGAGGGGAGGGTCGTGCGGGCGGAGGCGAAGCGCCGGGCCTTGTCGTTGAGCAGCCCCATCTCCCCGAAGTAGCCGCCCTCCTCCAGGCGAGCCAGCACCTGCAGCGGCTTGCCCTTCTCCTCGCGGAACACCGTCACCAGGCCGTCCTTGACGATGTAGAAGGCATCGACCGGGTCCCCTTCGCGGAAGATGACCCGTTTCGCCGGACTGCTCTCCTCCCGGATCATCCCTTCGAGCCGCTGGAGCTGGCCGTCCTCCAGGTCGGCGAAGAGCGGAATCCGGCGCAGGAATTGTCTCAGCAAGCGTCCTCCATGCCTCGGCAACCTCCCCGAGGAAGCACCGGAGCCGTACCTTTGAATAGGACCCGTATTCTGTTTCGGATCGAGGATTCCGGCAAGCCCGGACTGCTCGCTGGCTGGGCAGCGGCGGTGACCGGGCGAAAGAGAGGATCTCTTTGACCTTCTTTGAGGAAGTTTGAGGCTCTCCGGGGCCAATCCTGAGGATCTTTTAGAGCTTCCTTGTTACTCTCCGTTCACACAAGGCGACAGTGACCGGTTGCCTGTAGTCATGAAGTTCTTGAAGTTCTTGTAGTCCGGAGGGAAGTTACCTTGTAGTTTGTCTCTTTCCGATCAGGGTAGAGGTGGTTCAGATCGAGCCCGGGTATTTCCCGGGCTTTTTCTTTTGTTGGTCAGACCAGGCCGGCCAGGTAGAGCGGCGCGGGGCAGACCCGGATCCCCTCGGGACTTACGAAGTCCTTCTTCCCCGTCGCGGAGATCTGCCAGGCCTCGCACTGCGGGAAGCGGGCCTTCAGGTACCGCAGGCTGCGGTCAACGTCCGTGTCGGACTGCTTGCACTCGATCAGCGCCAGCGGCTTCCGCCGCTCGGTGATCACGAAATCCACCTCGCGCTTGTCCACGTCGCGGAAATAGCGCAGCTCCAGGTCGCGGCCCTGGGCATCCTGCTGAAACTGGACCCACTTGAGCAGATGGGAGGCCACCAGGTTCTCGAACCGGACTGCCGGGTCGGGAACGAGAGTCCAGTCGTAGTGATAATGCTTCTGCTCCTTCTTGACCGCCCGGATGCCGGGGCTGCCGAAGGGCGACAATCGGAACAGGGCGAAAAGGCGCTCCAGGATCTGGACCCAGCTCGCCACAGTCTTGTGGCTCACCTGGAGGTCTTCGCGAAGAGCGTTCAGGGACAGGGGCGAGCCGACCAGGTCCGGGAGCCGGATCATCAGGAGCTCAAGGGAGCCCAGGTCCTGGACCCTCTCGAGGCTCACCAGCTCTTCCCGGATCAGCAGGTTCCGATACTCCCGCGACCACCGGCGCGCTTCCACCTCCGAGCCGCTGAAGAACGGCTCCGGGAAGCCGCCGAGCGTCAGCAGCGACTGTAGCTCGTCCGCCGACGTCAGGCCCAGCTCGGCGCAGGACAGTGGATGGAGATGAAGGAGATGGTAGCGGCCCTGGAGCGAGTCGCCGGAGTAGCGGTAGTAGTCCAGCCGGGCGCTCCCCGTGACCAGGATCCGCTGGCCGGGTGCCTTGCCGTCGTAGAGGCCCTTCAGGTAGTTCCGCCAGAGGCGGTATTTGTGGATTTCATCGAACACCCAGAGCGGCACCGGCGGCAGCTCTCTGCGCAGGATCCGGTCCCGATGCTCCGGGATGTCCCAGTTGAGATAGCCGGCTTCCGCCCCGGGGAGGCTCCGGGCGAGCGTGGTCTTCCCGACCTGGCGAGGACCGGCGACGAAGACCATCTTGCGCCGAAGGTCCTGCTCTACCTGCGCGGCGAGATAGCGCGGCCGGTCTCTCACCGGAGAAGGATGCCAGTAATTTCACCCTGGGTCAAAAACACTCGCGAGTGTTTTCGACCCGGGTGAAAAATCACCGCTTCGCCTTCACGTCCAGCTTCACCGACACCTGGGCCGGAGGAAGCACTCCGGTCAGGTACAGCGCCTTGCCGGCCTCCGGGATCGCGACCGGCAGCGGGCGGACGCCTCCCACCAGCCCCTGCTTCAGCTCGTCCACCTCCTTGTCGTAGTCGGCCAGACCTTCAGGGGCCTGATCCTGCGGCGGCGCGGCGGGCTTCTTCTTGCGTGTGAAATCGAGGCTCCCGCCTCCCGTTCTTTCGTTGAGCGGGATCGTCTCGGTCCGACCCGTCCTCCGCTCGTCGAGCGCCGGCGACTCGGCCGTGACCGTGATCGTGTCCTCGACCGCATTGCTCAACCTCATCTCCACGGTGACCGCTCCGCCGCTTACGACGAGGTTCGGGAACTCCTGCGAGGAGAAGCCCTCCAGCTCGGCCTGGAGCGAATAGGAGCCGGGCGGGAGCGTGACGAACCTGAACTGGCCCTGGGCGTCCGTGATCTGAACCAGGGGATTGAGCCCACCGCGCAAGGTCATCGTGACCCCGGGCAGAGACTGGCCTTGATCGTCCACCACCCGCCCGTAGACGGCAGAGCTGCCGCCGAGGCCCTGGGCCGCGAAGGGCGCCGCCGCCTGGTACACCATGCGGTACGCGGGCGGCACGGTGGGCCGCAGGTCGCCGGAGCGGAAGCGGTAGCGGTTCCCCTCGGGCAACAGCACGCGCCAGCGGTGCTCCAGCACCGGGATCGTCACCTGCGCCAGCTCCAGGCCAAGCTCGGACCTCCCCCCCGGTACCGCCTTCTCAAGCACCGCCACCACTTCGACGACCGTCTCGGCTCCTCCGGCGAACCCGAGAGGGACCGAGATCCTCCCACCCCGGTCGAGTGGACGAACCGCCTGCGTTCCGACCCGCGCCGACCAGAGCTGCGCTCCCGCCGGCAGGATCAGGTCGAGAGCCGCCCCGCCCGGGTCACAGGACCCAGCGTGAAGATGTCGCGGTGCAGGAGGGTGCCGTCGACGGTGAGGAGCGTCGTGGTGTCGCGCATCCGCACCGGCTCGTCGCGGCTCGGAGCCGGCGGCAGGGCCGAGACGGCCAGCCGGGCTCCGGCGATCGAAGGATCGGCGAGGCGCCACGCCGCAGCCAGGTCGATCACTTCCAGCGCCTCGGAGAGGGACGCGGGCAGGTCTTCCAGGTCCACCCGCGACCAGGCCGACTCGGGAAGGGGCCGCGCCTCGGCCGCGATCGACGAGGCCACCGCCAGGTAGCGGGCGCGCACGTCGAGCCCGGCGGGAAGGGCCGCCGCCAGGGCCGTGCCCTCGGTCAGGACGTTCGCGGACGGCGTCGAGGTCAGGACGAGGTAGCCCGTGCCCTGGAGCTGGCGGTGCCGGTGAACGGTCAGCCGCCCGTTCTCGACGCTCGGCACGGCCGGCCCCTCGTCCGTGCCCGCCTGCTCCACCTCCACCCCCGGCGGCAGGTCCACGCTGAAGCTCGGCAGGCTCCCCCGCGAGACCTCGTAGAGGACCACGTCGTGCCGGCGCGGCCCCTCCGGCCGGAGCTGGAAGATGGTCAGCGCGACCGCCTGGGCGAGGAGCCGGTCGGCCTCGGCGCTGTCGAAGCGGCGCTTCAGCTCCAGCACCTGCGCTTCGCCGCGCTTCGAGGCCATGCGCAACGTACGGCGCCCGCCCTGCTCCCGGTCCTCCACCACCACCCCGCCCGGAGCGGTCCAGGAAGTCTCGGCCGGCAGATCGATCTCGGTCACCGAGACCGGCGCCGCGGCCGGGGGGAAGGTCAGGCGGCCGATGCCTCCCAGGTTCTCCACCGCCGTGCGGCCCTGGATCCGGACCTGGTACTTCCCGGGCTCGGGCGCCACCAGGAGCACTCCACCCCGTCCTCCATTCAGGGCACTCACAGCCGCACCCGGCTCGGGGCGGCCGTCGCGCAGAACCTCGACCGTCGCGGGATAGCCCGCCAAGGGGAGAGCCACGGGCCGGTCCGGATGACCCTGGACGAGCACATCGAACTCTGTGGTCACGCGGGCCTCGCCGTCCTCCAGGACCGCGGTCACGCGCTGGGACACGATCTCGGCCAGCGGAGCGACCTGCTGGCGTGCCCTCTCCGTCCGTGACTTCTGCGCCGCCTCGGCGGCCTCGACCAGCGCCAGGTAATCCTTCAGGGGGAGAACCACCTCGCCAGGCCTCCCCTCTCCCGCCCGCAGGGACGGCGCGAGGAGGACGATCGTCAAGCCGATGGGAACCCACCGTTTCAGAACCATTCGAGATTCTCCTTGTCGTTCTCGATGCGGACCGCCAGTGGTCCCGGCGTGGGAGAGAGGGCGCTCCAGACCGCCTGGAGCTGGCAGAAGCCCGGAGGCATGGGGAAAAGACTGGACGAGGCCGCCTTCATGTCGGGCAGGGACAGGACCTGCTTTGCGATCATGTTCGAGTTGAGGATCTGGACCCTGCGCTCGCTCCGCGCGGCATGGCCCGGAGGCGTCCCGATCGAACCGGCGCGCGAGGCCTCGGCCAGCTCGTACTCGCGCCCACCGGGCAGGACCAGGCGGACCTCGACCCGGGCCGCCGGAGCGGAGAGCGCCGGCAGCGGCAGAGACAGATCGCCCTTCCCCTTCGGCAGTTGAACCGGTAGCAGACCGGCAAGGTGGATGACCTGAGAGCCTTCGCCGGACGAGAGCGGCACGGCCAAACCGGCTCCGGCCGCTCCGGGGCTCACGGGCTCGCCGTCGCGATGACCGGCGACCAGCTCGAATCCAGGCGGCGGGGTGACTACGAGCTGCTGGGCGCCCCGGTTGCGGACCTCGGCCCAGAGCTGGTAAGCGGCGCGGCCCGACTCCCCCACCAGCACGTCCACGAGCAGGCGGTCCACCTGGGCGGCGAGCACCTCGGTGCGATCGGCCCATTCGGCCCGCCAGCGCGGCGGCCGGGCGGGATCGAGCACGGCCACCAGCCCGCCCGGCGCGCCGCGCACGTCCTCGGACAGCCCGGTGGTTTCGCTCTCTGCCGGAGCCCGCACGGCGCCCGGATCGGTGAGCTCCAGCAGGCCGTCCCCCCGCAGCGCCGCCTTGGTGAGGAGGAGCGTCCGGTGGCTGTCGGCCGGGACCAGCAGCGGGCTCACGAATTCCTGAACCGGCTGAGCGGACAGCCCGATCCGTATGGCCAGGGAGGACTCTACCGGCTCCAGCGGCGTGACCACGAGCCGCCCGCCGGCCACGTTCCACCCGGCGATGGGACCCTGGACGGAGACGACTTCGAACCCGGTGGGAAGAGGAACCCGTAGCTCGGGCAGACGGCCCTGGGCCACGCGCGCCTCGATCCAACCGTGGACCTCCAGGCGGGTACGGGAGAGCACGGCGGCCGTCGCCGAGGTGGTTTCGAACCGCAGCGGGAGCTGGGCGCGCTCGGGCAGGGTGCGCCGGCCGCGCAGGGTGAACCCGACGGGCTCCGGAGTGGGCGCGGCCACGAAGCTCCAAGACCCTTCTCCACGCTGGACGAGGCCAGCGCCCTCGAGCTCGACCTCCTCCACCATCATCTCCACCGTATCAGGCACTTCGATCCGGCCGCGGACGACCGCGGCGGGAGGGAGATGCAGACCGAGCTGCCAGGTGGGGCGGGTGGAAGTCTCGTCGCGCCGCACGGGCACCACCGACTCCAGGATGACCTGATGACGCCCGCGGCCCTGGACCTGGAGCGACCAGCCGTCCTCCGCGACGTTCACACGCCCGTCGAGGCCGCCGAACTTCGCGGCGATGAACGAGCCGGCCTCGCCCAGAGGCACCTTCTGCCAGCCGTCGGCGAACAGGGTCAAGCCGAGGGTCTGGACGATCCGCGCGCTCTCCCCATCCATGGAAATCACCAGGTCGGCCGTCTCGAACGCGAACGGCGCCGGCGGTTTCGGATTGGGCTCCGCATCGGGGTTGGCCCGGCCGCGCAGCGCCTCGTACTCGGCCAGCGGCATGGTCACCTGGGCGCCCGCCGCCAGCGCAAAGAAGATACACGTCACACAGAGAACGACCCGGCTGGGTCCTCGCATCGTTCGGACCTCCTGGAAAAAGCAGTCTGTCCGACGGCTAGCGCAAGAAGGGTGCCCGGGGAACGGCAAGCTTTGGTATCAACGGCTTAAGCCGCGGCGACCCGTCGAGGGGCCGCCGCGGCATTCAAAACGTTGGAGAGCGATTCCGGTTTTCCGGATGAGGATCA
>DASUNJ010000166.1:0-6540 GCA_036277235.1 Thermoanaerobaculia bacterium
AAAGAGCTTGAGGTCCGCGGCTGAGCCTTTAGGTGCTTGGGCTGTCCTCGCCGCCGGATTCCGCCGTTCCGGCGCGGCTCCAGCCCTCCGAATTTCCCGCCAACGTGCCAATTTGCCTTTTAGACCTCTGGTTTCAAATCCAGAGTGCCAGATTGCCCGCCAGACCTCTGGATTCAAATCCAGTGCTCCAGTCTGAATTCCAGAGATCCAATCTGCCCGCCAGAGCGCCAATCTGCATTCCAGAGCGCCAAAACGCCCGCCAGAGTGCCAATTTGCCTTTTGGACCTCTAGATTCAAGATTAACGTGCCAGATTGGCGCCGGGTAGGGCTAAATTCTTTTTCAGAGCGTCAAATCCAATTCCGGACCGTTGCACGCCCCTGAATCCAGAGAAAAACGGGAAGATCGTGGGAGAACGGAAGCCGGAGCGGTGCAAACATCTGCGGGGGATAAGAACCGCGGCAAGCCCGGTGGACGGCTTTTCGGCAGGACAGATTTGCCCGGCCGCCCTCGCTTCCTTCCTCAGCCGACCGGAGAGATGGTTAGAACGCCCGATTCGGCATCGAACGAGAAGGCTCCGCCAATATAGGCCGCGAACTCCGGGGAGGCCGAGCTGACGCTCCCCGTCTCGTTATTGGTCGTCAGGTCGTGGACACCCTGGAGGGTGAGGTTCGCCGGCACCCCGCCGTCGCTCGCCGGGAACATCATGGTCGCGGTCAGCATGGAGGCCGGGAAGTTGATGCCGGCGTGGCTGTTGTCCCGTTTCATGGCGATCAACTGCGCCTGCGGGTATGTCGCCTGGCCGATGGCGGTGGCAGTGGCGGCGGCGTATTGCCAATTGCCCCAATTGTCGCCGGTCTGTTCGTTGAAGAGCAACTTGAGCTGAAACGAGAGCGTTGGCGCCGCCATGGCTTGGTCTCCTTTTCGTACCGAGGATACCGCAATCTCCTTCACCCCCGGACAGGTCCAGCGGATGATCGCGCTCACCTCGATCTTCCGTTCGAACCTCGTCAACTGAGCGTTCCGGCGGGGCGGCAGCCGCTGCCCCGCCGGAGATGTCGACTAGTGCGAGGGACTCGCGCTCAGGTACTCGTAAACCGCCTTGAGATCCCGCTCGACCATCTTCCCGAAGACCGGCCAGGGCATCACCTGGAGCAGCGGGCCGAGCTGCGGGTGCCGCTCGGGGGCGTGCCCGGTCCGAATCAGCCGCTTGAACTCCTGGAAGGTCTTGCCGGCGGGGAGGCCGTTCTCGTCCGGCGTGATGTTGGCGGAGGTGAACGGCCCGAACTGCACGCCGCCCGCCAGGTAGCCGTCGACGTTGATCTGCTCCGGCTCGCCCTGGAACGGGTCACCCCCGGGTGCATAAGGCGGGTTCGTGTGGCAGTCGTTGCAGCCGCCCTGGGCGTTGACGATGTAGCTGCCCAAGCCGACGAGCTCGCGGTTCCGGCCCTTGAGCTTGAGCGGCACCGGCGCGATCTGGTAGCCGCGGGCGATCCGAGACTGCTCGGAATTCCCCTGGTTGTTCTGGCCCGAGGCTTCAGGCAGGTTGAACAGAGCCGCACATCCGATCACCGATAGAGCCACGATCCATGTTTTTCTCATGCTGCTCCTCCTTCGGAGAAAGGTTTTAGGTATTCACTCCGCGATCCGCACCTTGCGGCCGGCGGGAAGTTGATTGAAGACTTGGACCTTGCCACTCGGCCAGCGGACGGTGAGGCGGTCGGCCGCGGCGGCCTGGCCCAGGCCGTAGTGCGCGGCCAGGGCGTTCTGTGACTCGTATGACGAGCCGGTCCGGACGTCGCGGATCTGGGTCTTGCCTCCCACCGTCAGCTCCAAGCGCGCGCCGATTCCCGAGCGGTTGCTCTTCTCCCCGCTCAGCTCCACCGCGAGCCATTTGCCGCCCCCGCTGACATTCTCATAGACCTCGGCGAGATCGTTCGAGTTCTCGAACACCACCTCCAGGTCGCCGTCGCCGTCGAGATCGCCGGAGACGAGGCCGCGGCTGACGCGCACCACGTCCATGCCGGTGGCCTTGTCCTCCCGGAACTTGCCGTTGCCCAGGTTCTCGAAGACCTGGTTGCGCTGGGCGTAGGTGGAACCCTTCAGGTGCACCTCCGGGTTTTCGTTGATATGCCCGTTGGCGATCACGAGGTCGTGGTCGCCGTCCTGGTCGAGGTCAGCAAAATCCACGCCGAAGGCGAGGAAGAAGATCACCGGCTCGGCGATCTGGGCGATGTAGCGGTGATCCGAGAACGTGCCGGCGCCCAGGTTCTTGTAGAGGCCGTGCGTCTCCAGGATGAAGTTGGTCACCACGATGTCGAGCAGGCCGTCGCCGTCGTAGTCGTCGATGTCGACCCCCATGCCCGCCTCGGCCTTCCCCTTGGCGCTGAGCGCGGTGCCGGAGAGCAGCGACTCGTCCTCGAACGTGCCGTCCCCCTTGTTGCGGAAGAGGAAGTTCGGCTTGCCGTCGTTGGCCACGAAGAGGTCGGGCCAGAGGTCGTTGTCGATGTCTCCGAAGACGCATCCGAGTCCGGGTCCGACCGCGCCCCCGAAGCCGGCCGCCTGCGTCGCGTTCTCGAAGGTGCCGTCTCCCCGGTTGCGGTAGAAGCTGTCCGGCAGGCCGTTGTACGCCTGGGGTCCGCAGTAATCGGGGATGCCGGTCCTGTTGTCGACGCAGGGCTTGAAGGTTTCGACGGAGAAGTCGACGTAGTTGGCCACGTAGAGGTCGAGGTCGCCGTCGCGGTCGGTATCGGCGAAAGCCGCGGAGCTGCTCCAGAGGGGGTCGGATGTTCCGGCGCGGGCGGTGCCGTCCACGAACTTGCCGTCCCCCTGGTTGACGAAGAGCTGGTCGGGGCCGAACTGGGTCACGAAGAGGTCGAGATCGCCGTCGTTGTCCACGTCGCCGGCCCCGCCCCCGAGGCCGTACCCCACCACCCGGATGCCTGAGGCGTCCGTGACGTCCACGAAGCGGGCGCCGTCGTTGCGGAAGAGGCGCGAGCGGGGCTCTTCGCCCCGATAGGGAGAGCCGGGGATCCGTCCGCCGTCGACGAAGAAGAGGTCCTGGTCGCCATCCAGGTCATAGTCGAACATGACCAGGCCGCCGGAGGAGCTCTCCAGGATGTAATTCTTTCCCGTGCCGCCATGGTGCTGGCGGAAGTCGATCCCCCAGGCCTTGGAGACCTCGCGGAACCGGATGCCCTCGCCCATCGCTGGGGGGCCGGCAAGGGCGAGGAGGAGGATCAGGGCCAACCGTCTCATGCGGCAAGCCTACCAGACCCGCCAAGGACACCAAGGACTCCAGGGACAGCAAGGACAAGAAGAACGGAGTCCTTGGTGTCCTTGTGGTCCTTGGTGTCCTTCAGAACGCGTTGAGGATGAGCGCCATGTCCTCGCCGATGGTGCGCAGGTTGCGCTGCATCAGCTTGACGTAATCGCCTCCCGCCACGCCCACTCCCGAGCGGCGCTCCTGCTTGAAGCGGAAGAGCACCTTGCCGGTGGCAGCATCCACCACCTCGCCGGAGACCTCGGCGCGGGCGGCACCGGCGCCGAAGCCGGCCCAGTAGCGGGCGGCCTTGGAGCCGGGATCCAGGTTCAGCATCTTGTTTCGGACGATCAACGTCCCCCCGGCCTTCCCACCCGATCCCTGAGACACCGCGATCTTCCCCTCGAGCTCCCCGGTGAGCCCCTCCGCGAACGGCCCGGCAGGGTCCTTCAGAACTTGCTGCACGGGCTCGTAGGTGTTGTCATCCTTCTCGGGCAGCGGCACACCGTCGGTGTCGAAAGGCTCGATGACTACCTTGGAGTAGTCGGACAGCTTGAAGGTCTCCACGATCTCCAAGTCGTCGATCTCGTCCTTCCAGTCGGTGTACTTGCCCGGCTCTGTCGAAGCCCCTTTTGGCTTTCGGGCCGCGGCGGCCGGCGACGCCAGGAGCGGGACGAGCGCCAGCACGATGAATAGGCGCAGCAGAGCTCTTTGCATGAGGAGCCTCCGAATCGATGAAGGTTGGTTCCTCAATTTTACATCAGCGCCGGTTGAACTTGCGCAGCAGGTCGTCGACGGTGGGACCCGGCTTGGGAGGCGCCGGTTTGCGCGGCTCAGGCCGGGCAGCATTGCCCGCCGCCTGGCGAGGCTGCTGGGCGGGCGGTTGCTGGAGGACCTTGATCGACAGACTGATGCGCTCGCGCTGGTAGTCGACCTCGAGCACCTTCACCTTGACGATCTCCCCCACCTGCACGGCTTCGCGGGGGTCGGCCACCCAGCGGTGGGTCAGCTCCGAGACGTGTACCAGCCCGTCGCGATGGACCCCGATGTCCACGAAGGCTCCGAAGTTGGTGACGTTCGAGACCCGCCCCTCCAGCACCATGCCGGGCTGGAGGTCTTTCACGGATGTCACATCCGACCGCCACTCCGGCGTCTTGAACTCCGGCCGGGGATCGCGGCCCGGACGGAGCAGCTCGGTGCGAATGTCCTCCAGGGTAAAGGCGCCCAGGTTCTGCCCGGCGTCGGCGAAGCGGCCGAAGTCGAGGCGCGAGACCAGGTCCATGTTGCCCACGAGATCCCCCACCGGCACGGCGAGCTGCTCGGCCATCTTCTTCACGACCGGATAGCGCTCGGGGTGGACGGCCGTGTTGTCGAGCGGGTTCTCCCCGCCGCGCACGCGCAGAAAGCCGGCAGCCAGCTCGAAGGTCTTGGGACCGAGGCCCGGGATGCCGGATAGCGATTTCCGCGACCGGAACGGCCCGTTCGATTCGCGGTGCTCGACGATCGCCCGGGCCACGCGCTCGGAGAGGCCCGACACCCGGCGGAGCAGAGGCGCCGAGGCCGTGTTCAGCTCGACGCCCACCCGGTTCACCGCTCCTTCGACCGCGGTGTCGAGCTCCCGCTCCAGTGACTTCTGGTCCACGTCGTGCTGGTACTGGCCGACCCCCATGGAGCGCGGCTCGATCTTGACCAGCTCGGCGAGCGGGTCCTGGAGCCGGCGGGCGATGGACACGGCACCGCGCAGGGTGACATCGAGCTGCGGCAGCTCCTCGCGGGCCACCGCCGATGCCGAGTAGACCGACGCGCCCGTCTCGGGGACGATGGCCACCACTACCTTCTCCAGCCCGGCCTCCTGAACTGCCTTGCGGGCGAAGGTTTCGGTCTCGCGGCCGGCCGTGCCATTGCCGACGGCCACTGCCTGGACACCGTGCTTCTTGATCAGGCGGACAATCGTGGCGGCCGAGCCGGCCTCATCGGCGTGCGGCTGGACCGGATGGATAACCTCGGTGGCGACGACCCGGCCGGTGCCGTCCACGACCGCGAGCTTGCAGCCGGTGCGGAAGCCGGGATCGAGCCCCATGACCGGCACCTGGCCGAGAGGCGCCTGGAGGAGCAGGGCTTCGAGGTTGGCGCGGAAGACGGCGATGGCCTGGGCCTCGGCGCGCTCGCGCATCTCGGACCGGACCTCGTTGGTGATCGAGGGTCGGAGCAGCCGCTTGTAGCCATCCGCCGTGGCCGCCGCCACTTCGCTTCCACAAGGAGTATCCAGGGGCACGCCCCAGGAGCGGGCGAGGCTGTCCACCTCGGCATCGTCGTCGATGCGCAGGTCGGAAAGGAGAAAGCCCTCGCGCTCGCCGCGCAGGGCGGCGAGCAGGCGGTGGGAGGGGATGTCCCGGCCCGGCTCGTCGCGCTCGAAGTAGTCGCGGTAGACCGCGGCCTCCGGATCGTTCTCCTTGCCGGGCAGGACGCGCACGCGGAAGATGCCCCCGGTGGCGAGCATCTTGCGTAGCTCGGCACGGCGCTCGGCGTTCTCGGACAGGCGCTCGGCGAGGATGTCCCGCGCTCCGGCCAGGGCTGCGGCGGCGTCCTCGACTCCCTTTTCCGCATCGACATAGGACCCAGCCAGGGCGGCAGGATCGGCGCGATTGGTCGCTCCAGCGAGGAGAGCGTCGGCGAGCGGCTCCAGTCCCTTTTCGCGGGCGATCTGCGCTCGGGTACGGCGCTTCGGCTTGTAGGGGAGGTAGAGGTCTTCCAGCTCCTGCTTGGTGTCCGCGGCGCGGATGGCGGCTTCCAGCTCGTCCGTGAGCTTGCCCTGCTCGCGGATGCTCTCCAGAATGGCATCGCGGCGCTCCGCCAGCTCCAGGAAGTACTCGCGGCGCTTGAAGACGTTTTCGAGCTGCAGGTCCTCCAGCCCGCCGGTGGCCTCCTTGCGGTAGCGGGCGACGAAGGGGACGGTGGCCCCCTCGGCAAACATCCCGGAAGCGGCTTCCACCTGAAGCGGCCGGCAGCCGGCTTCCGCGGCGATGATCTCCAGGAAACGGGGCTCCAGAACGGCGGTCTTGCTCATGTCAGGGGGTTCTCCTCGAAGCGGACGACGTATCCTACCTCAGGGCCCCTCACCCCCCCGGCCCCCTCTCCCATCGCACTCCCACCCGACCGGGAGAGGGGGGAGAAAGGCAAGGGAGCTTCCTCTACGTCCCCCTCTCCCGGTGGAAGGGAGGGGATGGGAGAGGGGGACAGGGGGTGAGGTTTCCGGGAACTCTTCCCCGGCTCGTGCGTT
>DASUNJ010000167.1:0-5002 GCA_036277235.1 Thermoanaerobaculia bacterium
TCCATCACGCCTCGATCGTCGCCGAGGGTTTCCGGACCCTGGCCGAAGGGGACAAGGTAACCTTCGATGTTGTCGAAGGGCCAAAGGGTCTGCAGGCGAAGAACGTCGTCAAAGTCTCCTGAGACGCACCCCTTTGCCTGAGCGCCCCGCTGGGACTGTTCCCAGCGGGGCGTTCTTGTGTATGGGCGTTTAGCGGAACTGCGACCGGAAGCGCTGGAAGTTGTTCGTGTCGTTGGTCAGAGACGACCGGCGCGGCAGCTGGGACGCCTCGGACTGGATGGTCTGAATCCGCGTCTCGGTCAGCGGGTGGCTGGAGAAGAACTGCTCCACCTTGGACGGCTGGCGCCTCCGCATGTCGAGCATCTCGCCGTAGAAGCCCACCATCCCCGCCGGGTCGTACCCGGCCGCGTAGGTGTAGCGCACGCCAAGACGGTCGGCCTCGAGCTCCGCGGTGCGGCTGTAGTTGGTCAGGATGCCGGTGCCCAGGATCTGCGCCGCGATCTGCTTGCCCTGGCCCGGGTTGCGCCCCAGCAGCAGGCCGGCGATCGCGTTGTAGCCGTAGGCCCGGGTCATGAGCTGCGTGCCGTGACGGGCCGAGCCGTGGCCGATCTCGTGCGCGAGCACGCCGGCCAGCTCGGAGAGCGTATCCGCCTCGGCGATCAGCCCGGAGTTGACGTAGACCAGGCCGCCCGGCAGGTTGAAGGCGTTCACGGTCTTATCCTGCACGATGGCGAAGTCCCAGCGCCGGTTGCCCAGCGGAGTCTGGCTGGCGATCCGCCGCCCCACGGTGTTCAGGTAGGAGCTGTCGACGACCCGCGCCTGCTGCGCCACCTGCGATCGCAGGTCGTTGCGCATCCCCCACTCCTGGTCGAGGGACACGAGGTTGAGGCCGGCGCCCGCCGTGGTGGCGCACCCGAGTACGGCGATCATCAGAACGGCCATGGCGGCCGTGAAGGGGCTTGTTCGATTGATTTGCGGTTTCATGGTAAGTACCTCCTCTGGGGTCTCCGCGTCCAGTCGCACCTCCCATTAAGGCAAGCTGCGTGCCAGCTTGCCCGGATCGCGAAAGCTCTTTGTTTTCAGCGGGGTGACGGAGAAGCGGCCGAAGCGGCCTTCTGGGGGCTGGGGGCGGTCCGTCCTCCGGAGAGGTCATCGGGGGGCAGCTCGATGATCACGTCCCCGGGGCGGACCATGCCGAGGTCCTCGCGGGCGAGGCGCTCCAGGGTGCCGGGATCGGAGCGCAGGCGGTCGATCCGGCCGCGCAGCCCGTCGATGCGGCCCTGGGTGTCCTCGATCCGGGACTCCAGAAGGCGCTCGCGCTCCCGTGCGGAGGCGAGGTCGCGGGAGCCCTTCCAGGCCGCGATTCCGAGGAGCGCCACGAAAAGGAGGACGGCGGCGCCCACCACCGGGCGGAACGAATCGGGCCGGGGGGGCGCGGGAGCCGTGCTCAAGGAGACCAGCGTGGAAACGCCGCGGCACCGGGGAAGGAGGCGACGTTGTCCAGCTCCTCCTCGATGCGCAGCAGGCGGTTGTACTTGGCGACCCGATCGCTGCGGCACGGGGCGCCGGTCTTGATCTGGCCGCAGCGGGTGGCCACGGAGAGGTCGGCGATGGTGGTGTCCTCGGTCTCGCCCGAGCGGTGGCTGAGGATGTTGGCGTAGGCGTGGGTCTTGGCCATCTCTACCGCCTCCAGCGTCTCGGAGAGGGTGCCGATCTGGTTGACCTTGACCAGCAGGGCGTTGGCCAGGCCGTTGCGGATCCCCTCCGCCAGGATGGCCGGGTTGGTCACGAAGAGGTCGTCGCCCACGAGCTGCACCCGGCCGCCGAGCTCGGCGGTCAACTGCTTCCAGCCCTCGTGGTCGTCCTCCGCCAGGCCGTCCTCGATGGAGACCAGCGGATAGGCATCGAGCCACTCACGGTAGATGGCGATCATGTCGGCGCTGGAGAGGTCCTTGCGTCCTTCCCCCTCCAGAGAGTAAGTGACTTTTTTGGCGCGGCGTTTCTCCACCAGCTCGCTGGCGGCGACGTCGAGAGCCAGCCCTATCTCCCGGCCGGGCTTGTAGCCGGCCCCTTCGATCGCCCGCATCAGGTAGTCCAGCGCGTCGCGGTTGCTCTTCAGGTCCGGAGCGAAGCCGCCCTCGTCGCCCACGGCCGTGACCATCTTCTCCTTCTTCAGGATCTCCTTGAGCGTGTGGTAGACCTCCACTCCCGCGCGCAATGCCTCGGAGTAGCGGTCGAAGCCGAACGGGACCAGCATGAACTCCTGGACGTCCACGGAGTTGTCGGCATGGGCTCCGCCGTTGAGCACGTTGAGGAGCGGTATGGGCAGCACGGTCGCCGCCGGCCCGCCCAGGTAGGCGTAGAAGGGAAGGTCGCAGGCTTTCGAAGCGGCGCGGGCCACGGCCAGGGAGACTCCCAGGGTGGCGTTGGCGCCGAGGCGGCTCTTGTCCGACGTGCCGTCGAGGTCGATCAGCAGCCGGTCGATGCGCGCCTGGTCGCGGACGTCGAGGCCGCGCAGCGGCGGCGCGATCTCGTCCTGCACGTTGGCCAGTGCCTTGCGCACCCCCTTGCCGCGGTAGCGGTCGCCGCCGTCGCGCAGCTCCAAAGCTTCGCGCTCACCCGTGGAGGCCCCGGACGGCACCGACGCCCTCCCCCAGATGCCGCCCTGCAAAATGACTTCGACTTCCAGGGTCGGATTGCCCCGGGAGTCGAGGATCTCATGGCCCACGACTTCTTCGATGACGAACATCACCCCTCCTCAGCCCAGGCGTCCGGTAGACTCGACCTGGAAAGGTTATCTGCAAAACCCTGACATTTTCAAGGAAAACGGCCCTCTGGCGCAGCTTTGAAAGCAATCGCGATGCCCGAAACCCTCAAAATGGCTCCCGCGGAGGTCCGCCGCCGCCTGGAATGTGGCGAAAACGTCACCGTGCTCGACACCCGGGGGCGCGCCGCGCATGCCCGCTCCAACGAGAGGATCGAAGGCGATCTGCGGGTCGAGGGGACCCGCGGGCTGCCGCAGGTGCTCGGCCGGATCAGCCAGATACCGCGGGGCTGGATTCTCGCCTACTGCACCTGACTGGACGACGGCCTGGCCGCCCGGGTGGCGGCGAAGCTCAGGGAGGAAGGCTTTCCCGACGCCTGGGCGATCGAGCGCGGGCTCGCCGGCTGCGCCGAAGCCGGCTTGCCCCTCATCTTGAAATGCTAGACTCCCCCGCTCAATGGCTGACGAAGCGCCCGCCCCTTTCACCCCCCCTCCCGGTCCTCTCCGCCTGCACGTGGGCAGCGGCAAGGCGCGCCTGGAAGGCTGGGTGAACATGGACATCCAGGCCCTTCCCGGAGTCGACGTCGTCTGCGACGTCACCAAGGGTCTGGGATTCTCGGGCGCGGAGGCGGTCTTCGCCGAGCATTTCCTGGAGCACCTGGCGCTCGCGGACGCAGTCAACTTCCTGGAGGAGTGCCACCGGGTGCTCGAGCCCGGCGGCTGGCTGCGGATGTCCACGCCCAACCTGGAGTGGGTCTGGGTCACGCACTACCGGCTCGATCTGGACGACGAGACGAAGCGGCTGGCGGCGCTGCAGATCAACCGCGCCTTTCACGGCTGGCGCCACCAGTTCCTCTGGAATCGCCACATCCTGGGCGAGACCCTCGCGGCCTGCGGCTTCGACCTGGTGCGCTGGTGCCGCTGGGGCGAGAGCGAGCTCCCGGTCTTCCAGGGGATCGAGCGCCACGAGACCTACGACGACGCTCCGGACCTGCCGCACGTCGTCATCGCCGAGGCGCGCCGGGGCGATCCCCAGCCGGAGCGCCTGCAGAAGCTCCGCGAGCTGATCGAGCGCGAGTTCCTGATCCACCTGGCCGATTGATGAGAAGAGTTTTTTCCGTCCTTTCGGTCCTGCTGGTCCTTTCCTGCTCGCAGCCTTCGCAGCCCCGCAACGTCATCCTGATCCTGGTCGACACCCTGCGGGCCGACCACCTGGGCACCTACGGCTATCCCCGGCCGACCAGCCCGAACGTCGACGCCTTCGCCGCGGAATCGCTCAAGTTCGCGGACGCCCGCAGCCAGGCCTCCTGCACGTTTCCCTCGGCCAACTCGATCCTGACCTCGCGCTATCCCTCGGCCTTCCTCGGCCAGCCGGCGCCGAGCCCGCTCGGCATCCCGGAGAGCATCCCGTCCATCGCCGAGATCCTCCAGGAACGCGGTTTCCGCACGGCCGCGGTCTCGGCGAGCCCGGTGGTGCGCAATTCGCCGGGGCGCTTCAACCCCGGAGCCGGCTTCGGCCGCGGATTCGAGAGCTTCAACGAGGACTGCGTCTGGGGCAACGCCGGCTGCGTCAACCGCGCGGCGATCCCGCTGATCCAGTCCAACGACGCGCGCCCGTTCTTCCTCTACATCCATTACATGGACCCCCACGGCCCCTACGCGCCGCCCAAGAACCACGAGCGGCGCTGGGCCCTGGGCCGGCCGGAGAAGAAGTTCGTCCGCGACGGCAATGCCAACCCGATCGGCGACATGCTCTACAAGGGAGCGCCCGACCCGGGGGCCACGCCGCAGGACCTGCAATACCTGATCGACCTCTACGACGAGGAGATCGCCTTCTTCGACTCCGAGTTCGCCGAGCTCTTGAAGGCGGTCCGCGACGCCGGCCGGATGGAGGACACCGTCCTGGTCTTCGTCTCGGACCATGGCGAGGATTTCCTGGAGCACGGCCACATCAAGCACTGCCGCACCCTCTTCGACTCCTCGATCAAGACCCCCTTCCTCCTCCGTCTCCCCGGGATCGAGCCGCGGGTCCTCGATCAGCCGGTGCAGAACCTCGACGTCGTCCCCACGCTGCTCGACTACCTGGAGGTCGACACCAAAGGCCTGACCTTCGAGGGGGAGAGCCTGCGGCCGCTCATCGAAGGAACCGGCGAGCTCGATCCCCACCAGTACGGCATGCAGAGCACCCTGCGCAGCGCCGCCGACGGCCGGCACAAGCTGATCCACGACCTCGGCAAG
>DASUNJ010000168.1:0-2712 GCA_036277235.1 Thermoanaerobaculia bacterium
ACCACGAAGAGCGGGAAGGCCAGCAGCAGGTGCACGGCCTGGAGCACCTCCACCACCTTCTGGGGCGGGCAGCGGTCCAGGTCGTCGATGTACAGCACGATGCGGTTGATGCGCCCGTCCGCCTCGCGCTCCTCGTCCTCGATCCGCGCGAACTTGGCCTTGCGGGCGCCGAAGCGGTGGTCGTCCGGCCCCGGCGGCGAGAGCTGCCAGTTGTCCTCCTCGATGAGCCCGGAGAGACGCTCGAAGTCGTTGCGCACCAGCGCCAGCACGCCCAGGTGCTTGCGGTAGTCGCCGCTGTTGGCGCGGTCTTCGATGAAGCGGTTGAGCAGCTCGGGGACGGTGGCCTTCGCCAGCTCCTCCTCGGCCTTCTGCACCCGGCGCTGCGCCTCGTCGACCTTGGCCAGGGCGGTGTCGAGCACGGACTTGCGCAGCTCCAGCGCCTGCTCGGCGGCCTGGATGCGGCGGACGTTCTCGGCCTGCTCCTCCTCCAGCCTGCGGTCCACCGTCTGCTTCGCCGCCTCCACCTTCACCAGGCTGTCGCGCACCGCCTTCACCTGGCCGCTGATGAACTTCGCCGCCCCGGCCAGCGCGGTGGCGGCGCCCGTGGCGAGGGCGGCCACGTCCGCCAGCGCCTCGCTGTCCAGCACCACCATGACCACCGCGCTCAGCAGGGCCACCGCCGGCCCTCCCACCAGCACGATCAGCAGCCCCCGCCGGCGCGCCTTCGCCGTCCGCTCGTCGTCGAGGAAGAGGGCCGTGGTGAGGGCGGAGCCGCGGGTGAGCAGGTCGCGCGCGCTGCGCAGCGCGCCCAGCAGCTCGCCGGCGGAGTCGCCCACCTCGTTCAGCTTCAGCGCCCGCAGGAGGGGCTGCAGCTCGTCGCGCACGCCCGAGAGCTTGATCTCGGCCAGCAGGTTGCGGCCGGAGAGCTCGGCCAGCTTCTGCGCCTTGAGGGCGTGCTTGCGACGGGCGCTGCGCAGCTGGCTCTGCGCCGCCTTAACCTCCGCCTGCGCCTTCTCCTTCTCCTTCTGCGCCTCGGCCTGCAGCGCCTGCTCGAATTCCAGGTGCTGGATGAGGCGCTCCTGGAGCCGCTCGCTCTGCGAGCGGGAGTCGCCGGCGAGCTTGAGGTTCTCGAAGATGTGCTGCACCAGGCTGGCCCAGAGGTTTCCCTCGGCGTAGTGCCAGGCGTTGAACTCGATCTGGACGATGCGCTTGTAGAACGCCAGGTCCCGCTGCAGCTCCCGGCTCCGGGCGGCGCCGTCGGCCAGCGCCTGCACCTCGCGGCGCAGCTCGCGCATGAAGAACGTCTTCCCCGAGCCCCACTCGCCGAAGAGGCCGATGGAGAGCGGGGGCGTCACCGCACGGGCGGCGATGAGCCGGGCGAAGGCGCGCACCTCCTTGCCGATGCCGATGAGGTCCGCGCCGGCGGCGGCGTCGGCGTCGAAGCCGGAGAGGCGGCCCACCTCGGGGGTGTCGCCCAGCAGCACCTCGAGCCAGGCCTGGTCGTCGTCGCCCTGGTCGCGCACGTGGCCGCAGAAGCGCTCGCGCAGCGTGCGCAGGTCCAGCCCCATCTCCTCCAGCCGCAGCTGCGCGCCGAGCCGCCGGTCCGGGAGGTCGGTGACGAGCAGGGCGGCCAGCAGGTGGCGCAGGTCGATCTCCGGGCTGCGGACGGTGCGCAGGGCGATGGACGTCGCTCGGGTGAGCACGGCCTCGACGCCGCGCGTCATCATCGGCGGGCTGGAGGGGCTGGCGGCGCCCGCCGGATGTTCTCCCAGGTAGGCTTCGCGCACGCTCCCGTAGGCCTCTGCGGACGTGAGCTCCTTGAGGAACTCGCCTTCGGGGCCCTTGCCCTGGAAAGTCTCGGCGGTGGTGAAGAGGAGATGGCTGGAGTCGAGGGCTCCCGGCGGCGGACCGGTGTGCGCCGCCAGGGTGGCGGCCCTGCCGAGGAGCCCTGCCACCGAATCGTGCAGCCGGTACCGCTCCTGGTCGAGCGGGAGGAGGTCCTTCGTCTCCGCGGCCCCGGTGGCCTGCTGCGCGGCTGGAGGCGAGAAGCGCTCGTTGATCTTCGCGACGATCCGGTCGACGACGGGAGCGAAATCGACCTCCGGCGCGCCTTTTTTCGTGGTCTGTTTTCGCGCCGGCGCCCGGGCCTCCAGAACCTCCACATCCGTGAGCCAGCCGATCTGGCTGGTGTCGACATCCTGCAGCCGGACCGGAAGGAGGAGGCCGTCCTGGGAGTGGCGCAGGTAGTCCTCCACGCTTTCGCTCACAAATTCGTAGGAGGAGGTGAGAGGCACGACGAGCACGCGCGCGCTCTGCACGACCGCCGGCGCCGGGTTGCCCTTGAATGCGGTATGGCCGAATATCTCCCAGCCGGAGAGACGGCCGTCGTGGATCGCCGCGGCGAGCTCTTCGAACAACAGGTCCCCCGAGGCTTCGTCTGGAGCTCCGACGAGGACGTAGATGATGTTCGGGATATGAGCACGCCTGGTGCCCTGCTGGGAGATGGGGGCCTGGTTCGCGGTCTGGCTGGGTTGTTCTTCCATCCGACGGGAGCCGAGAGGAGAGGACCGGAGGGATCGCGACGCCTCCTGCGTGGCGCCGCAATTCAGGTGCCGATCACCCGTCGTCCTCGGGCTCGCGGACGGTGAGGGCGAAGACGAGGGTGCCGGCCAGCCCGACCACGCTGGCGGCCACGAACGGGAGCGCCGGATC
>DASUNJ010000169.1:0-19908 GCA_036277235.1 Thermoanaerobaculia bacterium
GGCAGCGAAGGGCACGTGGGCGGCGACCCGCTGTGCGTGGCCCAGCAGGGCGCGACGCTGTTCGGCAAGATCCTGCGCCTCGACGTGGATGGGGGGAAACCGTACGCAATCCCGCCTGACAACCCCTTCCGCGGCAGCACCACGATGCGAGAGGAAGTCTGGGCCACGGGCCTGCGCAATCCCTGGCGCTTCTCCTTCGACCGGCGGACCGGCGACCTCTACATCGGCGATGTCGGGGAAGAGCTGCGGGAGGAGATCGATTTCGAGCCCGCGGGGAGCCCCGGCGGGCGCAACTACGGCTGGAACGTCCTGGAAGGGACCGCCTGCTACACGGCTGAGGGTTGCCCCGCGGCCACGCCTCCCTGCGACTCGCCGGTCTACACGCCCCCCATCCTGGAGTACGGCCACGAGGACGGGCGCTGCTCGGTCACGGGCGGCTACGTCTACCGCGGCACCGACCTCCCCCACCTCTACGGCGCCTACGTCTTCGGCGATCAGTGCAACGGCCAGCTCTGGGCCGCGGAGCGCAAGGGAAGCGGATGGGAGGTCCACGAGCTGCCGCCCCGCTCGCTCTACGTGACCGCCTTCGGCGAGGACAGCCGCGGCGAGATCCATCTCACCACCCTGGCCGGCCGGCTCCTCCGCCTCGCGCCGGCCCACCCGGTCGACACGGTGGCGCTCTACGAGCCCGCTGCCGCGCGCCTCCTGATCAAGGACCTCCACCTCTCCGGTCCCGAGGACCGGACCGTCAAGCTGGCCTCCGCCCGCAAGGGCTGGGTCCCGCTCGCGGGCGACTGGGACGGCGACGGGCGCACCACGATCAAGCTGTTCGACCAGCGGAAGTCGGGAGCGGTGCCCCTGGCCGGCGACTGGGACGGCGACGGCAAGGACACGAACGGCTCTTACGAGCGCGCCACCTCCACGTTCCAGATCGGCCACTCCTTCCGCTTCGGCCCGCCGCGCAACCGCTGGATTCCGGTGACGGGCGACTGGGACGGAGACGGCAGGGACAGCGTCGGCTTCTATGATCCGGCCCGCGGCGTCTTCCGCCTGAAGAACCAGCTCGCGGGCGGAGACGCGGACGTCGTCGTCCGCTTCGGTCTTCCCAAGGGCGGCTGGATTCCGGTCGCCGGCGACTGGGACGGCGACGGCAAGGACGGCATCGGGCTCTTCATCCCCGCCACCTCCGTCTTCCTCCTCAAGAACGCCTTCGACCAGGGCCCGGCCGACTGGGAGATCCATTTCGGTCCGCCAGCGGCAGGGCGCATCCCCCTTTCCGGCGAGTGGTAAGCTCCGCGGATGACACTCCGCCTCTCTCTTGCCCTGGTCCTTTTTGCCCTTCCTCTCGCCGCTCAGGAGTACGACGTGATCCTCCGCGGCGGCACGATCTACGACGGTAGCGGAAGCAGGCCCTACGTGGGGGACGTCGCCATCAAGGGCGACCGCATCGCCAAGGTCGGCAGCCTGGGCGACGCCCGCGGGAAGACCGAAGTCGACGTCAAGGGCCTTGCCGTGGCGCCCGGCTTCATCAACATGCTGAGCTGGGCCACCGACTCCCTGATCCACGACGGCCGCGGCCAGAGCGACATCCGCCAGGGCGTGACCCTGGAAGTCATGGGCGAGGGCTGGTCCATGGGGCCGCTCAACGACGCCATGAAGAAGGAGTCGATCGAGCAGCAGGGAGACATCAAGTACGACATCACCTGGACCACCCTCGGCGAATACCTGGAGCATCTGGAGAAGCGCGGCATCTCGCCGAACGTGGCCAGCTTCGTGGGCGCGACCACCGTGCGCGTCCACGAGCTGGCGTACGAGAACCGGCCGCCCAAGCCGGAGGAATTGCAGCGCATGCGTGCCCTGGTGCGGCAGGCCATGGAAGAGGGCGCCCTGGGCGTGGGCTCCTCCCTGATCTACGCGCCCGCCTTCTACGCCGGCACCGACGAGCTCGTGGCCCTGTGCGAAGAGGCGGCGCCGTTCGGCGGCATGTACATCTCCCACCTGCGCAGCGAAGGCAACCGTTTCGAGGCGGCGGTCGACGAGCTGATCGACATCGCCCGCCGCGCCAAGGTGCCGGCCGAGATCTATCACCTGAAGGCCGCGGGCAAGCAGAACTGGGGCAAGCTCGACACGGTCCTCCAGAAGATCGAGAAGGCCCGCGCCGAGGGGTTGAAGATCACCACCGACATGTACAGCTACACGGCCGGCGCGACCGGGCTCGACGCCGCCATGCCCCCCTGGGTCCAGGAGGGCGGCCTCAAGGCCTGGAAAGAGCGCATGCAGGACCCCGCCATCCGCGAGCGCCTGAAAAAGGAAATGTCCACTCCGACCGATCAGTGGGAAAACCTTTATCTTGCCGCGGGGCCGGAGAACACGCTGCTGGTGGCCTTCAAGAACGACAAGCTCAAGCCGCTCACCGGCAAGTCCCTCGCGGAGATCGCCAAGATGCGCGGCAAGTCTCCCGAGGAGACCGCCATGGACCTGGTCATCGAGGACGACAGCCGGGTGGGCACGATCTATTTCCTGATGTCCGAGGAGAACGTCAAGCGCCAGGTCGCGCTCCCCTACATGAGCTTCGGATCGGACGCCGAGGCGATGGCTCCCGAGGGTCCCTTCCTCAAGTCCAACCCGCACCCGCGCGCCTACGGCAACTTCGCCCGCGTGCTCGGCAAGTACGTGCGCGACGAGAAGGTGATCCCGCTCGAAGAGGCCGTGCGCAAGCTCACCTCGATGCCCGCCCAAAACCTGAAGATTCGCGAGCGCGGCGCGCTGAAGGAAGGTTTTTTCGCGGACGTGGCGGTGTTCGATCCGTCCAAGATCCAGGACCACGCCACCTTCGAAAAACCGCACCAGTACTCGACCGGAGTCCGCCACGTCTGGGTCAACGGCGTGCAGGTCCTCAAGGACGGCGAGCACACCGGCGCCAAGCCGGGACGGGTCGTGCGTGGGCCGGGTTGGAAGGGGCGGAAGAAGTGATACTCAGCCGGCCTTCAGCGTGAACGCCGTGATCTCCGGCCGCACGTTGAAACGCACCTGAAGGAGATGGCCGAGCCCGCGGTTGATGTACAGGCGCCTGCCGTCGTCGAGGGGGATCTCGCCCGCGGTGTAGCGGGCGTTCCGGACCGGGAGGATGGGCGGCGGCAGGAAGGGCGGCTTGCACTGGCCGCCGTGAGTATGGCCGGCGAGAACCCAGCCGCGGTAGCCGCCCCAGTCAAGCAGGTCCATGGCGTCGGGGTTGTGGCAGAGGACGATCGCCGCCTCGCTGCGCCGCTGCTCCAACGCGCGCCGCGTGTCGGAATGCTTCGCCCAGAGGTCATCGACGCCGATGAAGTCGAGCCCGTGGACCGTGGCGCACGAGTTGCGGAGCATCCGGATCCCCGCCCGCTCCGCCTCGGCCATCACGCGCAGGGCGACGTCGGGCTCGGACCACGCCCGGCCGTAATCGTGATTGCCGAGAATCCCGATCGTGTCCAGCCGTCCATGGGGAAGGTGCGAGAGCACGCGCCGGAGCCGTCCGTACTGGGCCTCGCCTGCAGGATGGCTGTAGGTGAGGAGGTCGCCCGTGATCACGAGGAGGTCGGCCCGGAGGTCCGCGACCCGCCGGAGGCAATCGATCAGGTATTCGTCGTTGACCCTGGGACCCACGTGCAGGTCGCTGATCTGCACCATGCGCGCGCCCGCCAATTGCGGAGGCAGCCCGTCGATCGGGAGATCCCGCTTCACGACCTCCACCCAGTGAGGCTCGACCTGCCACGTATACCCGCCGACCCCGGCCGCGGCGGCGGCCGCGGTGGCGCTCAAGCGGAGGAACCGGCGGCGGTTCATACCGCGACGCTCAGCAGGCGGGGCAGGGGCGCGAGATCCTCGCGTGTGTGCTCTCCCATGAGACAGATCTGGATCCAGTTCCGCTCGCGGAGGTAGGAGCTGGAGTAGCTGAGCTCGTATCCCCTCTCCTCCATCGCCTGACCGACCCTGCAGGATGGCACCTGCGGGGGAAGCGCGATCGTCGTCACGGCGGGCGAGGCATGGGCGTCCGGAGCCAGGATGCACAACCCGTGTTCCCGCAGAGAGGCGCGGAGCCACGACGCCAGGCTCGCAAGGTGGGAGAACCTCTCCTCGAAGCGCTGGCGGTCGAGCGCCGTCCGCAGCGCGGCGACCAGGTTCGAGCAGAACGTGTAAGGAACTTCGTCCTCGCGCCCGTAGCAGCCGAGGTCCAGATACCGCGGCAGGTCCGGCGCGGGCGCGATCGCGTGGTCGTGGAACACCATCGAGACCCCGGCGAAGGACCCGAGGCCCTTGCCGCTGACGCCCGAGGCGAGACGGACGCCGGAAAGATTCACGGGCACCGTTCCGATCGAGCTGATGCAGTCCAGGTACAGCCGCTTGCCGCTGTGCCGGCAGATGTCTTTCAGCGCGTCGAGATCGTTGAGGACTCCGGTCGACGTCTCGCAGTGGACGGCCCAGATCCAGTCGCATTCCGCCTGCGCCACGCGCTCGTAATCGAACACGCTCCCCCACTCCGCCCGCAGGGCCGAATGAGCGAGCCCGAAGCGGCGGGCGTGGTCGCACAGCCGTTCGCCGAACTCGCCGTTGGCGAGGACCAGCCCCATGCCTCCGAAACGGCCCTCCCGCGAGATCTGCGCGGCCACGGCGTCGTTCGCGAGGGTGCCGCTGCCGAAGAGCAGGCTGACCCGCTCCGTTCCGGCCAGCCCTCGCAGCCGCTCCTTCACCTCGCGCAGCATCCCGGCGAACTCGCCGCACCTGTGCGAGATGGGAGGCGCCGCGAGAGCACGCCGGACTCCGGGGTGGATGCTCACCGGACCGGGCTGGAGCCGCACCCTTTGGGGCTCGAAGGCGCGCCAGCGCTCCCGCGCGTCTTCGAGCGTCAGGTACATGGGCTGGAACTGCGCCTCCGGCGTACCCACTAGGGGAGCGAAAGGCTTGAAGCCCATATGGCCATACAGCTTGAGCTGACGGACCGTCGCGGAGATCACGGCCGTGTCGAAACCCAGCCTCAGACAGTGCTGCGTCGTGAGCCGCATCAATCCGCGGAACACGGTCCCCTTCCGGTGCCCGCTCGCGACGGCGAGGAGCCGGATCTCGCACACGGACCGGCCTTCTGGAAGGTGGCTGTCGAGGTCCGGGACCTTCGTGTCGAGCGAGAACGGGCGGTCCGTCCGCACCGCGAGCATGCCGGCCAGCCGGTCGCCGTCGAGGGCGATCACGTACTTGTTCTGGTCGTGGAACCTGTCGATCAGGATCCCGTCGGCGCTGCGGGGATGCTGCGGGATTTCCTCGGCGAACGTGGCATGGTTGAGCCGATGGATCTGCTCGAGCTCGGACGCCTCGCTCGCGATCTTGAACCGGACGGCAGTCATGACGGGCTCCGCAAGCTCACCATCCATACTCCTATCAGGATCGCGAGGCCGCCGGCCAGGGTGGGGATCGTCAGCTTCTCCCCCAGCATCGCGGCGGCGATGGCGACCGCGACCAGCGGCTCGATGTAAAGGAAGGTCCCCACCTGCGATGACGGCAGCCGGCTGAGCGCGTCGTACCAGAAGACGTAGGCCAGCCCCGAGCAGAAGACGCCGAGGAAGGTCACCGCCATCCAGCCACGGACGGAGAGCCGCGAGACGTCCGAGATCCCCGGACCAGCCAGGAAGAGGATGCCGCTCAGCAGCCAGCCGAACGTCATGACCCAGAACATCATGCCCGCCGAGGGGTAGCGCTTGAGCCCCCGCCGGGAGAGCACCGAGAAGATCGCCCAGTTGGGAGCGCTGGCGACGATCAGCCAGTCTCCCGGAGCGCCGAGCCGGCCCGCCGCCAGCGAAGGGAGGTTGCCGCGCGTCGCCACTACCAGCACTCCGAAGGCCGCGACCGCGATTCCCAGAGCGGCCAGCGATCCCACCCGCTCGCCCAGCACCATCCAGCCCAGGAGGGCCATGAAAATGGGGGTCGACGCCACGATCCAGGACGTCGTGCTCGCCTGGGAGGTCACCAGCCCGTTCGCTTGGAGCCACTGGTGGAAGGCGATCCCGAGGAAGCCGAGCAGGGCGAAGTAGCCGAGGTCCCCGGCCGCCGGCAGGGCGAGCTGCCGCCGGGCGACCACCACGACCCCCATCACCGCCACGCCCATGCCGAAGCGCAGCCACACGACCGTGAGCGGCGCAGCCTCCCCCACTGCGATCTTGGTCGCGGCGAACGAGGCGCCCCACACCACGACCGCGAACAGCGCCGCCAGGATCGCCCCGGCGCGCGAGCGACCCGCCTCGGGAATGGCAATGGACATCCGGGGGAGGATTCTACCGCGTCCAAGGGACACTTCCACCGCAGGGCAAGAGGCTTTCCCCATGGGGCAAGCGACGATCCCCACGGGGCGAGCGACAATCCCCGCGGGGCAGGAGGCAATCCCCATGGGACGAGCGACAATCCCCATGGGGCGGGAGGCAATCCCCACGGGGCAATCGACCATCCCCACGGGGCGAGAGGCAATCCCCACGGGGCGAGCGACCATCCCCGCGGGGCGGGAGGCAATCCCCATGGGGCTATACACAATCCCCCGAGGGCTATACACAATCCCCAGGGGGCAAGTGACGATCCCCGCGGGGCGAGCGATCGGTCCCCCAGAACTTGCGCCGCGGACAAGGGAACGGTAGCCTGCCCCCAGAGCCAACCCTCCCCCTCCCCGGGGGAGGCCACCTGCACTCATCCAACAAATCCAATAAGATACCAGGGACGGCCCGGGTATCGGGGCCGCGGATGAAAGGAGTATGGGGCGATGGGTGCAGAAGGGGCGGCGGTGGTGGCAGGGCAGATTGCCCAGGCCATCAAGGCTTCGGGCGCGATCGTGCGAGTGGAGCCGGACGATTTCCTCAGGATCCTGGCGCGGAGCGCGGATCCCCTGGTGATCTCCGCCCTCGGCGGGTACCTGTCCGGCGGGCACGACTACCTCACCAGCTACAAGGGGATCGGCTTCTTCACCAACTCCCCCAATCCCCTGACCCTCCCCGAAGGCGCCGAAATCGTGGCGGCGCAGAAGATCTGGATTCCCTCGCGCTGAGCACCTCGCTTTACAACGTCGCTTTACAACGTGATGCCGCCGACTCCCAAGACTCCGCCTCAGCGCCGCCCCCTCGCCTATCCCCAGCCGGCCGCCCCCCAGGGCGAGACCCCGGCCCAGCGGTGGCGCCGGAAGGGCCGGACCTACGCCCTGCGCGCGTTCGACCGCAGCATCCTCGCGGTCTACCGGATCATCAACTGGCTCGACCGCCATGCCCCCCTGGAACGCCGGTACTTCCGCGTCGCCATCTTCGGATCGAGCCGCATCCAGGAGAGCGACGCCATGTACGCCGAGGTCAAGGAGCTCGCCCGCCGCCTCTCCTTCATGGGGTGCGACATCGTCACCGGCGGCGGCCCCGGCCTCATGCGCGCCGCCAACGAAGGCGCCCGCGCCGGCGCCTACCGCTACAAGACGCGGTCGTTCGGCCTCACCATCCTCCTCCCCATGGAGGAGCAGCCCAACCCGTACCTGGACGAGGTCGCCCAGCACAACACGTTCTTCTCCCGGCTGCACCAGTTCATCCGGCTCTCCCACGCCTATCTCGTCGTGGACGGCGGCATCGGCACCACCCTGGAAGCGTTGATGGTGTTCCAACTCCTCCAGGTGAAGATGCTCCAGGACCGGCCCCTGATCTTCGTCGGCCCCATGTGGCGAGGCCTGCGCAGCTTCATCGAGCACGAGATCATCGCCCGCGGCTACGCCTCCCCTCCGGACCTCGACGCGGCGGTGTGGGTGGATACCCTGGACGAGGCCCTCGCGGTCGTCGAGGCCGCCCGGGACGATTTCCTCCGCCGCCACAAGGTCATCCTGCCCCCGGTCGCCGAGGAGCCGGCCGAGGTGGACAACGAGCCGCTCAGCTCCGTATAAGGAACCAACATGAGTTATAAGAAGGCAAGCCCCCTCTCCCCCGGCACGGGGGAGAGGGTCGGGGAGAGGGGGAAAGGGATCAATTGATGGGTCTGATCGCATTCATGTTCCAGCTCGGCCCCGAGCAGGGCCCGAGCCTGCTCGACCGCTTCTGGGAAGCCGGGCCGATGGCGAAGGCCGTTCTCGCCATCCTGATCTTCTTTTCCCTCGGCTCCTGGGCCGTGATGATCGGCAAGCTGGTCCAGCTCCGCCGCGCCGACCAGCAGAGCGAGAAGTTCCTGGAGGCCTTCCACCGCAGCCAGCGTTTCAGCGAGGTCAACGCCCAGGCGGGCAAGCTCCGCGCGTCTCCCCTGGTGGGCATCTTCCAGGCCGGCTACGCCGAGATCGACAGCCAGATCAAGGCCCAGGCCCCCGAGGGCGACCGCAAGGTCTACCGCATCACCTCGATCCCCGCGCTGCAGCGCACCCTCGGGCGCTCCGCCCACGTGGAGCTGCAGAACATCGCCGGCTGGCTCACGTTCCTCGCCACCACCGCCGCCGCCACCCCGTTCATCGGCCTCTTCGGCACGGTCTGGGGCATCATGGGCGCGTTCGGCGACATCGGCCTCACCGGCTCGACCTCCATCGTGGCCGTGGCCCCCGGCATCGCCGAGGCGCTCATCAACACCGCCGCGGGCCTGGCCGCCGCCATCCCCGCCCTGATCGGCTACAACTACTTCTCGCACCGGGTGCGCGTGCTCCGCGGACGGCTGGAGGACTTCATCCTGGAGTTCCTCAACCTGGCCGAGCGGAACTTCACCTAGGAGGAGGATGGCATGGCCTTCAATATCGGCGGTGGAGACGACGACGATCCGGTCCTGGCGGACATCAACGTCACTCCCCTTGTGGACGTGATGCTGGTGCTCCTCATCATCTTCATGATCGCGGCGCCCATGCTCCACCAGGGGGTCGAGGTGGCCCTCCCGCGCGCCGACGCCACGAACCTGCCCATGCGGGTCGAGGACCCGCTCGTGGTATCCATCGACCGGGACGGCAACGTCTATCTCCAGGAGACGCAGATCGCGGCCGAGGACCTGGTGGAGCGGGTCAGCGACCAGATCAAGGCGCGGGGGGACGAGAGCGTCTTCCTCAAGGGGGACCGGGAAGTGCCGTACGGCAAGATCATCGAGGTGCTCGACATCCTCCACCGCGGCGGGATCGTCCGCGTGGGGATGATCACCGAGCGCCCTCCTCAGGAGGGACGGAGCTGACGTGAGCCGCGAGGTGAACGGAGTCCTGGCCGACCGCTCCAGGCAACATGGGCACAAAGCCGAGGCGCGGAGCCTGCTGGCCGCCCTGGCGCTGCACGGCCTCCTGCTCGCGATCGTCCTGCTGGCGCCCCGCCTGAAGACTCCCTCTCCTCCCCTGGAGTTCGTGCCGGTACAGATCATCCCGGCGCAGGCGCTGGGCGTCCGCCGCCCCGCCCCGCCGCGGCGCAAAACGCCTCCCGCTCCTCCGGCCGAGACCCCGGCGCCTGAGGAACCAAAGGCGGAGGCCGCTCCCCCGCCGCCGGAGCCCGCGGACGACGTGCCCTCTCTCCCGGACCCGGAGAGCGACAAGAACAAGAAGAAGCCGGCGGAGACCAAACCCAAGCCCCCGGAGCCCGCCCGCCCGACTCCGGACAAGGGGAAGACATCCCGCGAAGGCTCGGGCAAGACCGAGGAAGGAACGTCGGGCACCGCTCCGGGGGAGACGGGCGACCAGCTCGGCCGGCGGGGCGGCCCCCAGGGCAACCCGCTCGGCACCACCGCCTTCGGCTCCGAGGTGGGGGGCCTCGACAACCCGGACTTCACCTACGCCTACTACCTGGACCGGCTGCTGTCGCTCATCGACGCCCAGTGGGTTCGCCCGTCCATGGGCAGCGGCGTCAAGGCGACGATCTTCTTCCGCATCGGCCGCGACGGCAAGATGACCGATCTGCAGGTCGAGCAGTCTTCCGGGTACAATTCGTTCGACCTTGCGGCCCTCCGCGCCGTGCAGAACGCCGCTCCGTTTCCTCCTCTGCCGAGGGCCTACAAGCACGAGGACCTCGGTGTCCACCTGATCGTCCGTTGACCTAGGGGAATGATGAGATCGAAAGCCCTGGCCCTGACCGCCTCCGCCGTCCTCTTCGTGGCAGGCCTCTCCCTGCCGCGGATCTTCGCCCAGGAGCCTCCTCCTGCAACTCCACCTGAGCAGGACCCCCAGGTCACCCTGGTGCTGCCGAACCGCGGCCAGCGTCCTCTCATAAAGCTGGCGATCCCGCCGTTCCGCGGCACTCAGACGCTCTCCGGCGCGGCGGCCGGCGCGGCCCGCGAGATGGAGCAGACCGTGCGCCGGGACCTGGAGAATTCGGGCTACTTCGAGATCATCGGCCCCGACCGGATCGGGGCGGTCACCTGGAGCGGCGACATGCAGCGCGACGTCGAGCCGTTCCGCGCCCTGGGCGCCGAGACCCTGCTCCTCGGCGACCTCCGCGCCGAGGGGGACAGGATCGTCTTCGAGGGCCGGCTGTTCGACATCGCCAGCGCCCAGCCCATCCTGGCCAAGCGCTACCGCGGCAGCGCCACCGTGTCGCGCCGCATCGCCCACACCTTCGCCGACGAGGTCATCCGCTATCTGGTCGGCAAGCCCGGAATCTCGCTGTCGAGCATCGCCTTCACCAGCGACCGCTCCGGCCACAAGGAGATCTGGGTCATGGACTACGACGGCCAGAACCAGCGCCGGATCACCGGCCACCGTTCGACCTCCATGTCCCCGGCCTGGAGCCCGAGCGGCGACGCCCTGGCCTACACCTCCTTCTTCAACGGCCCGCCGTCGATCTACGTGGCCGACATGGCCACCAACCGCAAGCAGCCCGTGGTGACCTCCGGCTCGATGAACACGACTCCCACCTTCTCGCCGGACGGCGGCCGCGTGGCCTTCGCCCGCTCGGAGGGGGGGAACGTGGAGATCTTCAGCACCGACCGGAGCGGCAAGGGCCTGCGGCGCCTGACCCACTCGAACGCGATCGACACGAACCCGTCCTGGAGCCCGCGCGGCAGCGAGATCGCCTTCACCTCGGGCCGGGCGGGCAACCCGCACATCTACCTCATGGACTCCGAGGGGGCGAACCAGCGGCGCCTGACCTTCGACGGGGACTACAACGACGGCGCCTCCTGGAGCCCCGAGGGGGACCTGATCGCCTACACCAGCCGGCGCGGCGGGCGCTTCCAGATCGCCGTCACCAACGTGGTCACCCTGGCCACCCGGGTCCTGACCTCCGGGGCGGGTGAAAACGAGTCGCCGGCCTTCTCGCCGGACGCGCGCAAGATCGCTTTCGTCTCCCGCCGCAGCGGGCGCAAGCAGATCTACGTCATGGACATCACCGGCGGCAACGTGCAGCAGGTAACCCAGGAAGGCAACAACGACATGCCCGACTGGTCGAGAATCCCGGTAGAGCCGTGATAAAGTGAATGTCCCCAGTAGGTCCCCGTTGTTTTGACATGGAGAGGAAGAGCATGAACCGCAAGTTGATGATATGGATGGTGGTCCCCGTTCTGGTGACGTTCCTGACCGGTTGCCCGAAGAAGAAGCCGGCCACGCCGCCGGCCGACATTCCGGTCGAGACCGAGGTGGTGGATACGCCGCCGCCGGCCACGACCCAGGAAGTCGTGCAGACCCCGCCGCCCGTGACCGAGGACGAAGTCGAGGACCCGATGCTGTCCGCCGACCTGCAGGTTGTGAACGACGAGCTGCGGCGCCGCGGCTTCAGCCCGGACGTGTTCTTCGAGTACGACGAGATCTCGCTCTCGGACGAGACCCGCGAGCGGCTGGCCCGCAACGCCGAGTTGCTCAAGGCGCAACCCACGTTCCAGGTGACGATCGAGGGCCACGCCGACGAGCGCGGCACCAACGAGTACAACCTGGCCCTGGGCGACCGGCGCGCCAACGCGGTCCGCGACTACCTGGGCTCCCTGGGTGTCGACGGCGGCCGGCTGCGCATCATCACCTACGGCGAGGAGCGCCCGGTCTGCACCGAGAGCGCTGAGAGCTGCTGGTCGCAGAACCGCCGCGCCCACATGATCATCACCGGACGGGCCAGCGTCGGTTGAGCTGGAACATGCTGCGCCGCAACCTCTCCCTCGCCGTTTGCCTCGTGGCGGCTCTGTCCGCCACGGGGTGCGTCACCCCTCAGGACATCGAGGGCCTCAACGCGCAGCTCGCCGACATCCAGCGCCAGGTCCTGCAGATCCAGAAACAGGCCCCGAGCAAGGAGGAGGTCTCCACCCAGATGTCGACCCTGGGGACCAACATGGGCCGGCAGATGGAGTCCCTCCTCAAGACCGAGGCCGACATGCAGGTGAAGCTGCAGGACCTGTCGAGCCAGATCGACGAGCTCCAGGCGAAGCTCGAGGACACGAACTATCGCCTGGCGCAGCTCTCCCAGCAGATCGCGGCCACCAACCAGGAGCTGAAGACGTTCCGGTCGCTGCCGTCGCTGCCGCCGGGAGCTGTCCCCGAGGGGGAGGCGCAGCCTCCTGCCCAGACGCCGCCGCAGAATCCCGGCACGGGGACCGTCAGAGGCGTCGGGCCCAGCGGTCCGGTCACCGGTACGGGCGCCGACCCCCAGACGCTCTACAACTCCGCCTACAACGACTACCTGAAGGGCAGCTACGATCTCGCGCTGCGGGAGTTCCAGGAGTACCTGGACAATTTCCCGGAGACCGACCTGGCCGACAACGCGACCTACTGGATCGGCGAGAGCTACTACCGCCAGCGCCGGTTCCGTCAGGCGGTCGAGCAGTTCGACAAGGTGCTGCAGCGCTTTCCGCGCAGCGATAAGGTGCCGGCGGCCACGCTCAAGAAGGGCTACGCCCACCTCGAGCTGGGCGAGCGTTCCCAGGGCGTGGTCCAGCTCCGGCACGTGATCCGGCAGTACCCGACGAGCGACGAGGCGAACCTGGCCCGCCAGCGTCTGCGCGAAATCGGAGTTGACGCGAGCTAGGGCCTCGCCCGCAACCTGTCGCGGGCTTCCAGGATTACGCCGATCGCCGCCTTCTCCGAGATTCCAGGCAGCACCCGCCGCAGCGTGCCTGGGCTGGAGGCGGCCAGCGTCTCGATGGAATCCATTCCGGCCTCCCGCAGCTGCCGGCTCCGGCCCTTGCCGATGCCGCGGATCGCCGTGACCGGCACGGCAGAGAGGGCCGTTCTCCTCTGGAACGGCGCGAGAGCAGGGGCCATCCCTGATGCCGCAGGTGTCTGTTCGCCGTGGCAGCAGCCGTCCTTGCCAGCGGGCTTCTCCCCGGCAACCAGGGGAGGCGCCTCCGGAGCACAGAGGCCCTGCGCCGGGAGCGCCGGACGGGTCGCCGGCACCTGGTCGTAGAGCAGCTCCCAGCCCAGCACCGCCAAGTCTCCGGGCGCCTGCGCGACGAAGGTCACCGGCACCTGCGCCGGCTCCGGGAACCTCAGGTCCAGTCTCCGGACATCGACCGCCATGCCGGCCGGCACGGCGAGGCGTAGCTGCGCCCGGAGCGCCCCTTCCGGCGCGGTGCCCCGGGCGGATAGCGCGTCGAAGCCTTCCAGCGGCAGCTCCCTGGACACGGCCGGCCCGGCCTCGGCTCCGTCCAGGGTCAGCCAGCGGATCTCGGCTCTCGCCGCCTGCCGCGCCGACACCGGCACGCTCCGGGCCTGGATCTCCAGGAGGAAGTCCCTCCCCTCACCCAGCTCGATCTCCTGGGAGATGGCAGCCTCGCGGGCGCCGGAGTTGCGCAGGCGCGGACCGTCCGGCCGGGCCAGGACCGCGAAGCCCGGCGCCCCTTCCGGCGAAAGCAGCCAGGGCTCGGGCAAGCCCTCCCCCGTCAGCTCGCCGTTGAGGACCGACGCGGCCGTGCCGCGGAACGAGGCGCCGTCCACCAGCGCGGCCACCCCGGCCGGCGCCCGGAAGCGCACTTCCGCCTGCGTGGTGCCCTCCGGAGCCGGAAAGCGCACGCGGTGGAGGGGCAGCGACACCAGCCCCCGGGCCTGCGCGGCCCGCTCGTCGATCGGCGTGATCGCCACCGAATCGGTTCTGGCCACTCCGCAGTTTCCAGCCTTCCAGATCACCTCGGCCACGGCGTCCCGCTCGAAGGCGATCCCCTGGAAGAACAGCTCGTAGGTGCAGCCCGCCGTCACCGGAACCACCTGGGAGACCGCGGCGGTGGCGACGGGGGCGGGGTTCACACGGTCTCCCTGCTGCCCGATCTCGCCTAGGAAGGCGGCCGGCCCGCGCCCCGGAAGGGTCGCGCGCCGTACCCGCCCCGCGGTCACGGTCCAGGCCACGGGCAGGGCCGTGCCCACAGGGATCGACACGAGCGTCGCGCTGGAAAGAATCAAGGCCAGGACCCGGTCCCGGCCCGGGGCCACGGCCACGTCCGAGGCCGGGCCGAGGAGGTTCCGCGGCGCTGTGGCCACGCGACGCCGCAGGTCTACCACGGTGAGCCCCTCCTCGCCCGCCAGGAAGAGGCGGGAGCCGTCCGGGTCTACCGCGAGGGCGGCCTGCTCGGCCGTGACCGTGGCCTCCCCGGTCCCCGCGACCACCACCCGGTCGTCCAGGAGCGCCACGAGCCGGCCGTCCGGCGTGAAGGCCACGGACCGGGGGGTGAAGGCCCCCAGAACCAGGGACTGGGCGACGACGGCCTGGAGCGTCGCGGTGTCCACCGGTACGACCTCTGCCCGGGGAGGCGAGCCCAGGGTCGCGCCGAGCACCAGCAGCCACGCGCCGTCCGGCGAGACCGCGAGGGCGACCAGAGAGGTGACATTGAAGTCCACGCGACCGTTCTCCGCGGTCGAGACGTCTGGCTCTCCCCGCAGAGCGGCCTCCTCCAGCCGGCGGGCATCCAGGGCGATGACCCGGCCTCCCCCGGAGGTGCCTGTCTGGGTGGACGAAAACGCCACGTACAAGGTCCCGCCGTCCGGGCTCGCGGCCAGCGCGGTGGCCTGCATCCCACCGAAGAAGGTCTGGTTCGGCGGGAACAAGGGCAGCGGATCGCCCACGGACCGGCGGCTCGCCAGGTCCACGGTCCAGAGCCAGCCTCCATTGGGGCCGGACAGGGCGATCCAGGCGCGGGTCCCGCCGGGATCGGCCACCAGGCCGGCGATCCGGGAGCGCGATAGCTCCGCGAGGACGACCGCGGCGATCTCATCCCGGTCGAGGTCGACGATCCGCAGGGCCACCTCGGCGTCGTCCCGGCTGGAGGCGACCAGGGCCGTCCGCCCGTCCGGCGTTACCGCCAGCCGCGCGCTCTCGAACGGGATGTCCTCGGCCCCCTGAAGCTCGATGCGCGAGCCCTGTCCCAGCTCGCTCCCCGTCCGCGTCCACTCGTCGAAGCCGCCGTTGAGCAGGTGCTCGGCATCCGGGCAGCCGCCCGACGCCGACGCCAGGGCCTCGTTGAAGGCCGTGGCAACCTCCGCGATATCGAGCGAGAGGTCCACCCGGCCCTGCGGCGCGAAGCGCGCCAGGCTCACCCGGCGCTTACCGTCGCCGGTTCCGACCAGCAGCTCGATCGGCATCGTGAACGACCCCGGGAGGGTGCGCAGGCGGAAGAGCCCCGAGACGGGTCCCTCGGGAAGCGTGGCCTGCCGCCAGGAGAACCCGCCGTCCTGGGTGAGCTGCATACCCGGAAGGGTTCCCTTCGGCGCTTCCACGCTCCACGCCGCATCGCCCTCCAGACTCTGGACGACCAGCCAGTATGTCTTCTCCTGCCCGGGCCGGAGCTGCAGCGGCGCGGCCAGCGGCACGCTGATCCAGGTGGCGCTGCCGGCCATCTCCCGGTCCAGGGAGAAAGGTACGGGCGCGGGGAGGATCGACTCGCCGGCCGGTTTGCCGTCGAGGTTCAGCCGCAGGTCGAGCTGCAGGCGGGCCGAGCGGGTGATGGCGGAGAGCAGGAGGTCCACGGCCACGGCCTCGACCGGTTTCGGGAGGATGACGGGATGGGCGAGCGAGGAGCCCGGCGCCACGGTGAGCGCGCCGAGCGGAGCCGCCTCCTCCAGGACTTCGGGGAAGGCCACTCGGGTGGCCTCGAAGGCCCCGGCGACGCGGCCCGCCGCGCGGGTCACGCGGGCATCCCCAGGCAGGGCGGCGAGCAGGGCTCCACCGCTCCGGGGGAGGCCGCCGTGGTCGAACGAGAGCGCGGCGTCCGGCAATCCGCCGGGCAGGACGGTCGCCCGGCGCAGGTATTCGATCTCCAGGTCCACGGCGAGCCGCCCCAGGGCGTCGGAGTGGAGGACGAACGGCAGCAGCCAGACGCCGTCCGCGGCCTCGCCTACGTCGTCGAGCCAGGCCTGGAGGAGCAACCCGAAGTCGGGCGTCGTCTCCGGCCGGGTCAGCTCTCCGGCGTGGAACCAGAAAGAGGGCTGGCCGCGCAGGGCGAGCCGCACGCCGGAGGGCACGCTGCGCACCCGGACGGAGGTCACGTCGAGCGCCTGGTTCGGGTCACCGAACAGACGCAAGCGGGCCGCGGTGAGGCTGGGCAGCACGGCCGAGCTCCCCGACACGTTGAGCGGCTCTTGCGGGGGGCTGAGGAACGTCCCCTGATCGCTGATGGGCACGAAGCCGCCGCCGAGATCGGCTTGGACGGCTCCGCCGAGCTGGCCGGAGACGCCCACGACGGTGCGGCGGGCGTGGAAGTCCACCTCCACCCAGCCGCCGGGGGTCGACACCGACTTGGTCGCCCCCCAGTCCCCCAGGTTCTCCCGGAAGGCCAGGGTCTCCACGAAGGGCTCCCCTCCGGCTCCCGGATCGACGGGGGTCACCGTCGCCCGGGCGCGGACCACCCGGGCATCGGAGGGCAGGTGCCGGAGCACCAGCTCCCGGTCCCCTTCGAGGGGGGACGTTCCGCCGTCGTACCGGTTGCGCAGGATCATGGCCGGCCTCAGACCTTCAGGAGGACCATGAGCTTGAGCTCGTTGCGGACGCCGGCGATCTGGTCCTCCAGGTTGCCGGCCGGGGTGTTGTCGCCCAGGAACCACTCGGCGGGCTGCCGGGGCGGGAGGAGCAGCCGGAGACCCAGGGTGTCGAAGTCGTAGTGCATCACCTGGACGTTGGTCGGAGCGGGCGTCACGTCCATGATGGGCCTGCCGCCGTTCGGGTTGTCGGCGATCAACGGGAAGTTGACCGTCTTCCGGGGCCGCACCTGGATGTAGAGGTCGTCCCAGTCGCCGTTGCGCCGCGCCTCGCCCACGGTTTTCTCCTCCCGGCAGCACTTGTCGAACCAGGGGGAGTGGCAGTACTGGTCGTCGCTGAAGCGGTCGTTCGGATCGGAGAACAGGGCCTGCCAGAAGTCGTTCTCGACATCGCTCAGGCTGCTGTCGTCGTCATAATCCACCTTGTAGCGCGACAGCAGCTCGCGGAAGGACAGCTTGTACTCCGGGCCGCGCTCGGGCTGGATGCTCAGGCTCCCCCGCTGGTCGCCCCGGGCGTAGCGCACCCGGTCCTCGCCCTCGTGGTGGAGGTAGAACGTGGTCCAGGTCGGGTAGGTGTCCTTGTCCTCGCAGCAGACCACCTGGAAGTAATCGAGCTGGTAGAGGTCCACCAGCGGGCAGAGGTGGAGGTCGTGCTTGACGATGTTGTCCTCTCCCACCCGCAGCACCTTGAAGAGCTGCCGGTAGCCGCTCTCGGCGCGGATCGCCTGGACCGCGCGCCGCACGAGCTCGTCGGTCAGCTCGGAGAGGCTCTTGCCCTCCAGCTTGTCGGAGTTGCCGGAGGTCTGGACGTGGGTGAGCTTCTCCACCGCCTCCTGGGTCTTGTCGCCGATGTCCTTGCGGATCCGGCGCTGCATGTCGTTCCATTTCTCCGACGTGATCAGGTCGCCGGGGCTCGCTTCGACGTAGGGCGTGTTGAGGTCGGGCATGGGTCTCTCCTTGTTCTTGTCTGTTGGATCAGGAATCGATCTCGGCGCGGTCGCGGGTGACGCGGGCCTCCACTCCTGCGGCCTTGGCCTGCAGGATGCCGATGGGGCCGGGCTTCAGGAGGTCCTGGGCCAGCGGCGGCAGGGGCGCGCCCAGGGCGGTCTGGCGGGCGCGCTCGAAGCGGGCGCCCGGAAACTCGAGGGTCAGGTCCCATCGCCCTGGCCCGCCCGGCCGGGCGGTCACGGCGATGTCGTTGCCCCAGAGGCCCGCCTCCCGCGCCCGGATCTCGATGAAGCCCTCGACGCCGTCCTCGGCCAGGTAGAGGGCGGCGGCCTTCACCTCCGTCCCCAGCCGCAGCCTGCGCGGCTTGCGGAACGGCACCTTCACCGCCTCGAACCCCAGGGGGACCCGCGGCACGCGCCCCGCCCGCACCAGAGGCGAAGGGCGCATCGCGGGCGCCTCCCCCTCGTTGAGCAGCTCCACCAGGTCCCGCTCGTCCTTGGGAGGATCGGTGACCACTCCCGGCAGCGTCTGCGTATCCCCCGCGCCGAAGCGCGCCTCGTTGAAACGCCCGCCGAAGCGCGCCGGCAGGTCCGACGGCAGGTTGACGACAAACTCTCCGGGGCGGTGGCTCTGCCAGCGCAGCGTCACCTCCACGGCCGGGGAGTCGATGAGCCCGAACAGGGCGTGGCCGAAGCGGCTCACGTCGAAGATTCCGACCTCATCGCAGTCGCCGCCCGCGAAGCGGTCCTCGTCGAACCGCGCCTGGTCGAAGCGGCTGCCATGGCACTCCAGGAAGACCCACTCCGTCCGGCCCCGGGGCAGGGTCAGGGCTCCCGAGAGGTGCACGGTCGCAGGCCGCACGGTGCCGTCCAGGCCGGCGATCTCCGCCCGGACCCCCGCCGCGTCGGGGTCGAGCCAGATCCGCACACGTCCCCCTGGCGCCACCGACGCATCCACCCGGACCATCAGCCCCAGGCCCACGCTCGCCAGCCCCGGCCCGGCCACGCCGCGCGGAGCGAAGATCTCGATCTCCAGCGCGGACCCCGAGGCGCCGCGGTTCACCACGGACAGCCGGTCGCCGTGCCGCGCCGGCCGCGTCACCTCCACGGTCACGGGCGGGTACTCCTGCAGCTCCAGAAAGCGGAGCGGGAGGACCTCGAGCCGGCTGTCCTTCCCCCGGGTGGGCGAGGTCAGGCGCAGCCGGTCGTCCGGCGTGGCTTCCGCCAGACCCGGAACGGCGGAGTTCAGGGCGGCCACGACTTCGTCGAGGAACGTCTGCCCGGGCGCGGCGCCGGCTACGTCCACCGCGATGGGCCGGCCGCCGTCCACCGCCACCCGCAGGCTCCTGCGCCGCCCCAGGTCGGCTGGCCCGAGCAGGTCCACCTCGCCCGAGATCACCGCCGCCTTCGCGGGCTCGCCCCGGGTCTCGACGGGAACGTCTCCGAACAGGATCTGCCGCGCGTCGCCCAGGCCGTGCCGCGCGACCGCAAGGCTGCCCGCCGGCCCCGGCGTGGGCGACGCCAGGACCAGCCGGCCCCCCGCGTGGGAGGCCACGTCGGCGCCGACGGCCGAGTTGATCGCGACGACGATCTCCGCCAGCTGCGCCGACATGGGATCGGCCGCGCCGGCCGCGCAGTTGATGTCGCGGGCCGGAGCGCCGTCCACGGCCAGGCGCAGGGTACGGGCGGTGTGCAGGTCCGCGCCGCCGGAAAGGATGGGGATGCCGGCGAGCCGGGCCGGCTCCGCGTCCGTCCCCCGGTAGGAGCGCGGAGGCGCAAAGCCGAAGAGGAGCGCGGTCGCGTCCGTGCCGTCCGGCTTCGCGAAGGTAAGGCGGCTGCCGCTCCCCTGGGCCGGGGAGACGAGGGAGAGGCGGACGCCGTCGTGGCGCGCGGCATCCAGGCCGAGGGCCAGGTTGAGGGCGAGGACGATCTCGGACAGGCCCCGGTGCCCGGCAGGGAGAGCGATCTCGACCGGCGCCGCGCCGTCGATCCCCAGCTTGACCGCGGCCCCCGCCGGCAGGTCGACGCCTTCGGAGAGATCGGGGGTCCCCACCAGGCGGACGCCCGTGGCGGCCTTCCCCCTCACCGTCCCGGGCT
>DASUNJ010000170.1:0-3770 GCA_036277235.1 Thermoanaerobaculia bacterium
GCTGCACGAGGAGCCGCAGGTGCCGAACTACGGCAAGCCGGGCAAGGGGCCGAAGCTCCGCCCGGGGCTCGTGCTGGCGATCGAGCCGATGGTCAATGCCGGCAAGGCCGGCGTCCGGATGGATGCCGACGGCTGGACGGCGCGGACCGAGGACGGTTCCCGGTCGGCCCACTTCGAGTTTTCGGTGGCCGTGACCTCGTCGGGGGCCCGCGTCTTGGGTTTGACCTGATGCCGGGTTTGAGCTGAGACAGGAGAGAAGAGCGTTTGTCCAAAAAAGAAGAGGCGATCGAGGTCGAGGCCACGGTGATCGAGCCGCTCCCCAATGCGATGTTTCGCGTGGAGCTGGACAACAAGCACCAGGTTCTGACACACATCTCCGGCAAGATGAGGAAGCATTTCATCCGCATCCTGCCGGGCGACCGGGTCCTGGTGGAGCTGTCTCCGTATGACCTCACTCGGGGCCGGATCGTCTACCGTCTGAAGTAGGCGGGTGAAAGGAAGTCGGTCATGAAAGTACGTTCATCGGTGAAGCGGATCTGCCCGAAATGCAAAGTCGTCCGCCGCAAGGGCGTCGTGCGGGTCATTTGCGAGAACCCGAAACACAAACAGCGTCAGGGGTAGGTAAGACATGGCACGTATCTCAGGGGTAGACCTGCCCCAGAACAAACAGGTTTGGATCGGGCTCACGTACATCTACGGCATCGGACGCTCGCGTTCGCGCGACATCCTGGCGAAAGCCGAGGTGCCGGACATCACGAAAGTGAAAGACCTCACGGAAGACGAGGCTCGCCGGATCCGCAAGGTCATCCAGGATGAGGGCCGGGTGGAGGGCGACCTGCGCAAGGAGGTCAGCCAGAACATCAAGCGCCTGATGGAGATCGGCAGCTACCGGGGGGTGCGCCACCGCAAGGGGCTGCCGGTCCGGGGCCAGCGGACCCAGACCAACTCCCGGACCCGCAAGGGCCCGCGCCGCGGCGCTGTCGCCGGCAAGAAGAAGGCGACCAAGAAGTAAGCCAGGAGATCAACGATGGCCAAAGTCGAAAAGAAGGACCGCAAGAGCGGCAAGCGCAAGGAGAAGCGCAACGTCCCTCACGGGGTGGCTCACATCCAGGCCACCTTCAACAACACGATCGTCTCGCTCACCGATCCCGAGGGGAACCTCCTCTCCTGGTCGTCGGCCGGGCGGATCGGGTTCAAGGGATCGCGCAAGGGCACGCCGTTCGCGGCCCAGGTCGCCGCGCAGAACGCGGGCGCCACCGTCAAGGACGTGCAGATGCGCTCGGTGGACGTCCTGGTCAACGGACCGGGTGCGGGCCGCGAGTCGGCGATCCGCGCGCTTCAGGCTTCGGGCCTGGAGGTCAAGTCGATCAAGGACGTGACCCCCATCCCCCACAACGGCTGCCGGCCGCGCAAGCGCCGCCGGGTCTAGAACAGTAGCACCGGGACCGCCGAGCCCTGCCGGGTGTGCCGGAGGCTCCTCGGGCGTCTTCCCAAGTTGAAGTCCCCGTAGCCTCGGGGAGAGGACGTCAAGTCAAGGAGAATACAAGTGGCCAGATATTCGGGACCCGTCTGCCGGCTCTGCCGCCGGGAGCGGATGAAGCTGTTTCTCAAGGGTGACCGCTGCTTCAAGGAGAAGTGCGCGGTCGAGCGGCGCAACTTCCCGCCGGGCCAGCACGGCACGCGGCGCGGCCGTCGGACGCTGGGCTACGGCCTGCAGCTCCGCGAGAAGCAGAAGGTCAAGCGCATCTACGGCGTGCTCGAGAGCCAGTTCCGCAACTATTTCGAGGAGGCCGACCGGCGCAAGGGCATCACCGGCGAGAACCTCCTGGTGATGCTGGAACGGCGCCTCGACAATGTCGTCTACAGCCTCGGCTTCGCGGCTTCGCGGGCCCAGGCGCGGCAGCTCGTCCGCCACGGCCACGTGCTGGTGGACGGCCGCAAGGTCAGCATCCCCTCGTACCAGGTCAAGGCCAACGAGTCGGTCGTGGTCAAGGAGGGCAGCCGCAAGAACCCGATGATCCGGTCGAGCGTCGAGACCGCGCGGGGCCGTGGTGTCCCGGAATGGCTGGAGCTCGATGCCGAGAACGTGAGCGGCAGGGTGCTTCGCCTGCCGTCGCGCGAGGACATCAAGCTCCCCATCCAGGAGCAGTTGATCGTCGAGCTCTACAGCCGCTGATCCACATAACCCCAGGGGTCAACCCAGGGAAGGAGTTTCAACCATGCTTTGGAAAGGTTTCCAGCGCCCGAAGCGCCTCGAGGTCGATCAGGAGAGCCTGACCCAGACCTACGGCCGCTTCACCGCCCAGCCGTTCGAGCGTGGCTTTGCCACGACGATCGGCAACGCCCTGCGGCGCTGTTTGCTGTCCTCCATCGAGGGGGCGGCCATTACGGCGATCAACATCGAGGGAGTGCTCCATGAGTTCTCCTCGATCCCGGGCGTGCAGGAGGATGTGACGGACATCATCCTCAATCTCAAAAAGATCCCGTTCCGTCTGCACACGGACGAGCCCAAGGTGCTCTCGATCGATGTGCAGGGGCCGGGCAACGTCACCGCCGGTCAGATGGCCGAGGATCCCCAGGTCGAGATCCACGACCAGGAGGTCCACGTGGCCACCCTCAACGAGGAGGGCCACCTCAAGCTGCAGGCGCAGTTGCGGAAGGGGCGCGGCTACGTCGCCGCCGACCGCAACTTCGACGAAGCGATGGGCATCGGCTGGATCCCGCTCGACTCGGCGCACAGCCCGGTCCGACGCGTCAACTACCGCGTCGAGGCCGCGCGCCTCGGCCAGACGACCGACTACGAGCGCCTGATCCTCGAGGTGTGGACCAATGGGACCATCAGCCCCGAGGAGGCGGTCTCTCTGGCGGCCATGCTACTCAAGGACCACCTCGGCATCTTCATCCAGAGCGAGGAGAGCCTGCGGCACGACGGCAGCGAGCTGGGCCGCGAGGAGCTGGCCGGGCTCGACGCCCTGCTGGCCAAGAACATCGACGAGCTCGACCTCTCGGTGCGGTCGGCCAACTCGCTCAAGAACGCCAACATCCACACCCTGCGCGACCTCGTCCGGCGTACCGAGAAGGACATGCTGGAGACGAAGAACTTCGGCAAGAAGTCTCTGGAGGAGGTCCAGGAGGTCCTGGACAAGCTGGGTCTTTCGCTCGGCATGGAAGTGCCGGGAGCCGGAGCCACGGCCTGAGGCCGTGACTCCAGGAGGGACATCATGCGTCACGCTGTCAAGGGCGGAAGCTGGGCCGGACCACCAGCCACCGCACGGCCATGTTCCGCAACCAGCTTCAGTCGCTCATGGAAAGCGAGCGGATCATCACGACTCTGCCGAAGGCCAAGGAGCTGCGGCCGATCGCGGAGAAGGTGATCACCCGCGGCAAGCACGGCACGGTCCATGACCGGCGCTGGGCCCTGCAATGGCTGATCAAGCGCGAGCTGGTCAAGAAGGTCTTCGACGAGATCGCGCCGCGCTTCACCGAGCGTCCGGGCGGCTACCTGAGGATCGTCAAGCTGGGACCCCGCCAGGGCGACGGCGCCGAGATGGCGGTCCTCGAGCTGGTCGAGCGCGAGGCCGCCGCGGCTCCGGTCGAGACTCCCAAGGAGACCAAGGCCAAGAAGGAGCCCAAGTCGAAGGACAAGTCCGCCAAGGAGAAGAAACCGGCCAAGGAGAAGGCGGCGAAGGAGAAGCCGGCCAAGGAAGCCAAGCCCAAGAAGGCGGCGGGGGACAAGAAGCCCGCCAAGAAGGAGGGCACGGAGAAGACCA
>DASUNJ010000171.1:0-7808 GCA_036277235.1 Thermoanaerobaculia bacterium
ACAGATAACCCTGGACGAACGTCTCGACCGCGCGATGGACGCCGTCGCGCATCAGGAGAACGTAGAAGGCCGTCTTGAAAACCTTGCGCAGGACGCGGCGGGCGCCGGAGCGCACGGCGAGGGCCGTGCCCTTGAGGAAGCCGGGCCATAGACGCATTTCGCCCTCGCCGGCCAGGATGCGCACCTCGGCGTCGGAGAGGTCGAGGTCGCGGCTGTCCCCCAGCTCGCGCACCATGCGGCGCTGGACCCGCTCGAGGGCCCAATCGTCCAGAAAAGGCACGGGCAGCAGGGGGCAGAGCCCCGCCAGCACGCTGTAGAAGGTCAGCCGGCGGAAGCGCGGAAAGTCGGCCACTTCGACCGGAACTTCCCGCTCGTTCAGCCGTCCGCCGGGCCGCAGCTCCGCCCGAAGACCGATGCTGCTCTCATCCAGAAGGTCCCGCTCTTCGTCGTCAGCCGGCACGGCTCCCCCTTTCCTCGCTTGTACAGCCTCACCTTTCCTGTGCAAAGGCTGTGCTGAGGTGGGGAAGCTCCTTGGCTGCTCAGTCCCGCCAGCCCACGATCTTCTTGTCGATGATGTCCTCGATCTCCATCTTGCGGCCGGCGCGGGCCTCGGCCTTGCGGATGAAGTCCGCGTCGACCCCGTGAATCCGCATGGAGACGAGCTCGTCCGCGGGGACTCTTTCGTGCCCGGTCTCGGCGATCTCCCGGATGAACTCCGGGGTGACGCCGTGGATGCGGAACTCGACCAGCTTGTCGAGGGATACGTCGGTGTAGCCGAGCTCGGCCATTCCGCGAGCGAACTCGGGCGTGGCGCCGTGGATCTTCAGCTCGACGAGCTTGTCCGCCGAGAGGTTCTCATAGCCGGCGTCGGCCATGGTGCGTACGAGCTCGGGCCTGACGCCGTGGATGCGGAACTCGACCAGCCGGTCGGCCGACAGGTCGCGCAGCCCCACCTTCGCCAGCTCGCGGACCTCGTCCGCGTTCACGCCATGGATGCGGAACTCGACCAGCTTGTCGGCCGGGAGGTCGCGGTAGCCCAGCCCGGCCATGTCCTGAATGAATCTGGGGGTGACGTCGAAGATCCGGAACTCGACCAGCTTGTCCAGGGAGAGGTCGTCGTACCCCACCGCCTTGAGCTCGGACACGAACGCCGGGGAAACATCGAACAGCGCGAGCTTGAAGAGATCGTCCTGGTCCACCCGGTAGCCGATGCGGGACATCTCCTGGATGTAGGAGGGGTTGCCCTGGAAGGTGAACGTGCCCTCACCCAGCTCACCGTCGAAGCGGCCCTGGAAGTGGAAGGTGCCGGCGGCGCGCCGCATCTCGAAACGGACGTTCGATCCCGTGCTGAGCCCGACCAGCTCGCTCAGGTCGTAGGTTGTGCCATGGTTGCTGCGGCCCTCTCTGCCGTGCCGATAGCTCATCTGCAGTTGAATGCCGTCCTCCGTGCGCTCGGCGGTCCACTGTCCACGGTCCTTGCCCTGGGCAATAGGAGCAGCAGCAGCCTGCGCAGCCAGCTTCGCGACGGGCTCCGTCATCAAGCGGATCTCGAACGGCAGCCCGGCGCGGGCGCCGTCGTGGAAGACCGCTCCGCCCAGGAGCAGGGCGAGCGCCAGGGCGCCGGCCACCCAGGCGACGGGCGCGCCGCCGGCCGTCTCCGGAATTCCGGCGAGCCGCCGGATGCGCCGCAGCAGCGAGCCGCCGTCCGCGCTCATGGCCAAGCGCGGCGAGGGCGTGCGCAGCCCCTCGAGGGCCGCCAGGGCGCGGGCATAACCCAGCCGGTCGCCGCACACCGACACGGCGAGGTCGTCGCAGCAGCTCTCCCGTTCCTGCCGCACCTGGCTGGAGACCCACCAGACCGCCGGGTGGTAGAAGAGCAGGGTCTCGACGACGGCTTGCAGGAGATTGATCAGGTAATCATGGCGCCGCACATGGGCCAGCTCGTGCGCGAGGATCGCTTCGAGCTGCTGGGGTGTCAGCCCGGCGAAGGCGCTCGCCGGCACCAGGATCACCGGCCGGAGCCAGCCGACCACGGCCGGGACCGGCACCGTCGCGGATTCCAACAGCATTACCGCGTGCTCGATGCCGAGACGGCGGCGGAGGCGGATCAGGGCCAGCTCCCACCCCTCGTCGACCGGCCGGGTGGCGCGCCGGGTCATGCGCCGCACCTGAATCCACCCGCCCAGGTGCCAGACCGAAAGGAGCGCAACTCCCACGAGCCAGACCGAGAGCAGCGACGGCATCCAGGGACGCACCGTCTCCCGGAGGGACGACACTTCGCCGATCGCAGGGGCGGGGGCTCCCTCTCCCGCGACGCGGGGGAGGGCCGGGGAGGGGGCGCTTTTGATCGAAGAAGCGGGCTCATAAGACCGGAAAGCCGTCACCACCGGCAGGACAACGAGCACCGCCAGCGTCGCCACCCCCAGCGCATAGCGCGCCGAAGCGCTGCGATTCTTCATCAGCGCGAGCCCGGCCGCCAGGCCGGCGGCCACCAGAGCCCCCTGCCAGAGGAAGTGAACCAAGGCCCAACCCACCGCCTGCGTCATCGGACTCGAAAGCGCCTCGCTCATCGATTCTCTCCTTCCATCAGATCCAACATGCGGCGGATCTCCGACAGCTCCTCCCGGGTCGCCGGCCGCGACTCCAGGGCGCGCATCACCAGCCGGCTCGACGACCCCTCGAAGGCCCGGTCGAGCAGGTCGCCCACGAGTTGGCCGAGGGTCTGCTCCTCGGGCAGCCTGGCCACGTAGACATGGGCCCGCTGGGACTCGTCGCGCTCCACCAGGCCCTTCTCGGTCATGATCTGAAGCAGCTTCAGGGCGGTCGTGTACCCGGTCAGGCTCCGGCGCTCCAGATCCTCGTGGACCTGCCGCACCGTGCTCGGACCGCGCCGCCAGAGAATGCGCAGGATCGCCAGCTCGGCATCCGTGGGTCGGGGTGTCGTCGTCATGGCGGGAAGATTATACGAAGCACTTCGTAATGTCAACGAAGATCTTCGTATCCGTATGATCCAGGTATGAGAGCTCTTATCCTGCTGTTCCTCTCCACCCTCCAGGCGCAGGAGCCGCGGCTCCTCGTCGGTCCCGATGTCCTGGTCAGCCGGGAGAACGACTTCCCGCATGTCGAGATGATGATCGCCGCCCATCCGAGCGATCCGAAGAAGCTGATCGCCGGTGCCATGAACCTGATCGGCAGCGAGTACGACACGGTCGTCTACTCGTCCACGGACGGGGGCTCCACCTGGGAGCCCCGCCATCCGGCCGAGCCGGTGGACACGGACGCCGATCCGCTGGTCCTCTACACGCCGAAGGGCACGGCGCTCTACCTGGCCCTGCCCGACAGGCCGATGATGAGCGCCGCGGGCAAGCGCTTCATGCCCGTGGTCCTCTACCGCTCCGAGGACGGCCGGAACTGGCCGAAGCCGGTCTTCGTGGGCACGGAGGACCTCTACGACCATCCCCAGATCACGGCGGACCCGCGCTCCGGCCGGATCTGGGTCAGCGCCCTCGGCGGCGGCGCGGACTACCTGCTCGACCTCTTCCGCTCGGACGACGACGGCCGCACCTTCCAGGGCCGGAAGACGATGGTCAAGGCGCCGAGCGAGGAGGTCGGGATCAACACGACCGGGGTCGCGGTCCTCTCCGACGGCACCCTCGTCCATACCTACATGGATTTCCCCATGGGAAGGCTGCAGGAGACGATCCGGGAAGGGAACAACTGGGTCATGGTCTCCCGCGACGGAGGCGAGACCTTCTCCGAGCCGGTCCTCGCGGGCAAGCGGGTCCTTCTCCCGTACGGGAACAAGGAGCACTTCGCAAAGCTCCACTCCTTCACCCAGATGGCCACGGGCGGGGACCGGATCTACATGGCCTGGACCGACTTCCGGAGCGGCCGGCCGCAGGCGGTGATCACCACGTCCGCCGACCGGGGGAAGACCTGGTCCGCGCCGCGGCCGGTCGCCGACCCCCTGCCCGAAGGCGCCTACAGCTTCCAACCCGCCCTGGCCGTCAACCGCGATGGCGTCCTCGGCGTCTCCTGGCTCGACACCCGCAACCACCCCGGCACCGACCGCTACGACGCCTGGTTCTCCGCCTCGCTCGACGGCGGCGCCACTTTCCTGCCGGCCGTGCGGCTCTCCTCGGAGAGCTCCGACCCGCTGGGGGCCGGCAACCGGCGCCCGGCGCCCGGGTGGTTCCAGAGCAGCCGCGACAAGACCCACCGGGTCAACTTCCAGAGCGCTCTCAGCCGCTACCCCGAGGGGGGCGACTACGCCGGGCTCGCGGCCGATGCCGAGGGGCACTTCCACCCGCTCTGGCCGGACGCCCGCACGGGCACGTTCCAGGCCTGGACGGCACGGGTAAAGCTGGAGCGCGGCCCGTCCACCACGGCGCTCGCCGCCGCCGCGCAGCCGGCCGACCTCCGCGATCATGTCGAGCTGACCTTCGACCCGGGGGTCTACGACGCCGCCACGCGGGAGCTGCGGCTGCCGATCCGCATCAAGAACCGCTCGGACAAGACCCTCCGCGGTCCGCTGCAGGTCCGCGTCAAGACCTTCGGCAGCGGCATGGACAGGATGAACCTGGAGAACACGCCCACGATCCTCAACGCCGCCAACGGCGAGAAGGGGGAGGGCGCGGTCTTCGACTACAGCCAGGCTTTCGGGGATTTCGGCGCTTTGGAGCCCGGCGCCGTCACCGAGCCCGTGGTCTGGCGCTTCCAGCTCGTCGGAGCCGGCGCGAGCACGCCCGACATGCACGTGGAGGTCACGGGACAGGCAGATTAGTAGACGCCGGCCTGCGTACGTAAAACCCGGCGCGAAGCCGGTGCTTCGGGCGTTTCGAGCTCTGGAGACGATTCTGACCGTAACCAGCGGCTCCGATCCGTACGATCCGGCGATGGATCGTAAAGAGCGGCGATTCTCCGGCTCGGAGCGATCCGATTCGTAACAGCGGGCCTGGATTCGTAAAAAGCAGCGCGGAACCGTATCTTCAGGCTTTTGGAGGATCGGACGCGGGGAAATGGGCTTCCAGCTCTTCGCGCACGATCTTGCGGATGCGGTTGTCCAGCTCGGGGGCTTTCGCGGCCTGGGCCGCGACCTTTCTCTCCGGCGGCAGGCTCATGGAGACGAAGTCGGTCAGGTCGCGGCGGGCCGCCTCGGTCGCCTCCGGACAGCCGAGCTCGAGGAACTGGTGCGGCGGCACGCCCAGCATCTTCGCGATGGCCAGCAAGTGGCGCACGCGCAGCTCCAGCCGGCCGTCCAGCAGGTGGGAGAGGTTGCCGTGGCCGATGCCCAGCATCTCCTCGATGGCACGGCCCGACCCGTGATAGGTCGGGAGCGCCGCGCGCACCAGGGCGCGAAGCCGACTCAGATCGCTGTCGCTCATGAGCGGGCAAAATTGTATCAGAACAGGCCGAGCTGCACCATCTGTCCCGGCCGCCGGAAGGCCTCGGCGCTCAGCTCGTGGTGCCGCCGGTCGAGCCCGTAGCGGCGCTTCGAGGTCTCGAACACCGCCTTGACCTGCTCGGCGAAGATCCCCTCTCCCCGCATCCGGCTGCCGAAGCGCGGGTCGTACAGCTTGCCGCCCCGGAGCTCGCGGACCCGGTTGAGCACCTTGTCCTTGCGGTCGGGGAAGTGCTCCTCCAGCCAGGTCTCGAAGAGGCCGGCCACGGCTCCCGGCAGGCGGAGCATCACGTAGCCGGCGGACTGAGCCCCGGCGGAGGCCGCGGCCTCCAGGATCTTGGGGATCTCATGGTCCGTGATCGCCGGCACCACCGGCGCCACCATCACCCCGACCGGGATGCCCGCCGCCGCCAGCCGCTCGACCGCCTTCAATCGGTCGCGCGGGTGGGAGGCGCGGGGCTCCATCCGCCGCGCCAGCTCGGGGTCAAGGGTGGTGATGGAGAGGTACACGGCCGCGGCCCGGTGCGACGCCAGCTCGGACAGATGATCGATGTCGCGGGTCACCAGCTCGTTCTTGGTGATCACTGAGACCGGGTGGCGGAACTCGGCCAGCACACCGAGACACCGGCGGGTGATCTCCAGGTTGCGCTCGACGGGCTGGTAGGGATCGGTGACGCCGCTCATGGCGAGCGTCTGCGGCTGCCACTTCGGAGAGGACAGCTCGCGGCGCAGGAGCTCCGGCGCCTCTTCCTTGGCCAGGATGCGGGTCTCGAAGTCCAGCCCCGCGGAGAAACCCAGGTACTCGTGGGTGGGGCGGGCATAGCAGTAGATGCAGCCGTGCTCGCACCCGCGGTAGGGGTTGAGGGAAACCTCGAAGCCGATGTCCGGGCTGTCGTTGCGGGTGATGATCGAGCGCGAGCTGTCGCGGAGAAGCGCGGTCGCGACCCGCTCCGGGCCAGGGACCTCCATCTCTACCTCGATCCGCTCGAAACGGTTGAGCGGGTTCGCCGACGCGCCGCGCCCGCGTGGGGCGTGCTTCTCCATGAGGGAGACTGTACAGGATTACGCCCCGGTTACGCCAGACCGGAAAGGACGTAAAGGACGCAAAGGACCTAAAGGACAGGGGACCGGGCCCCGTCCTTTAAGTCCTTTTGGTCCTTTACGTCCTTTTGGTCCTTTTACGCCCGCGCGTTGAGCGCCACCAGTTCCTTCCAGAGCTGGCCCGCGTCGCTGTAGAGCGCCGCCGCCGGGACCATCTCCTCCTCGCGGCTTGTCGTCTGGGTGCGCACGTGAGTCAGGTACTCGTACTGCGACGGCAGCGTGGCCGCCAGGTAGTCCGAGCGCTCGCGCATGGCGCGGAAGGCCGCGATGGCGTTGCGGTCGTCCATGTGGTCGAGGGCGGGCAGGCTGGCCGCCGGCTGATGGCCGAGGCCGAGGAGCATCACCGAATACGAGTACGACTCGAAGCCGTGGTAGGCCGGGTTGACGCTCTTCGCGTTCGGCAGGCGGCGGCTCCAGAGATCCATACGCTCGCGCAGGCTCTCCGGCATCTGGATGTCATGCCTCACCGACCGCCAATACGGCGTGTCGTCGCGGTCCGAGGCCGCGTAGTGCAGGGTGAGGAACTCCCGCACGCCGTCGATGGCCTCGGCCACGCCCCGGTTGTAGCTGCGTACGACCGACTCGTCGATCTCGCCGCTCGGGAAGTGGTGTACCAGCTCCTCGATGCCGTGCTGGATGAAGAAGATCCCGGTCGACTCCAGCGGCTCCACGAAGCCGCTCGACAGGCCGATGGCGACGCAGTTCTTGACCCAGGAGTTGCGGGTGCGGCCGATCCGCATCTTGATGTGGTTGGCTTTGCAATGGTCCGCGGCGGGGCCCAGGTGGCGGCGGAACTCGGCCTCGGCCTCCTCCTTGGAGAGGAACTCGCTGCAGTAGACGTAGCCGGTGCCGATCCGGCCGTAGAGGGGGATGTTCCAGGCCCAGCCGGCGTCCAGGGCCGTGGCCGTGGTGTACGGCTCCATGCCGTGCGTCCGGATGTCGACCGGCACCTGCAGGGCGACGGCGCTGTCGTTGGGCAGCGAGTCGGTGAAGGAGATGAACGGCTCGGCGAGCGCCTGGTTGATCAGCAGGCCGCGGAAGCCCGTGCAGTCGACGAAGAAGTCACCCTCGATGATGCGTCCGTCGGTGAGCTCCAGCGCCGTCACGAAACCATCGCCCTCGCGCGTGCGAATTTCCTTGATCTTGCCCTCGACGCGCTTCACGCCCTTGGGCTCGGAGAGCCTGCGCAGGTAACGCGCGTACAGCGCCGCGTCGAAGTGATAGGCGTAGTTGATGCGCGGGTTTTCGCGCTTGGCGAACTTGCCCTTCATGGCCGCGAGCCATTCGTAGCAGTACTCGCCGATGG
>DASUNJ010000172.1:0-16511 GCA_036277235.1 Thermoanaerobaculia bacterium
GTTGTCGACGCTGAGCGACTTCTCGATCAGGTAGCCGGTGAGGAACTGGATGCCCGGCTCGGCGCCGCGGAAGATGTAGATGCCGGCGTTGAAGGTCAGGGCGAGCGCGATCCAGACCCCGCTCCAGACCACGGCTTCCTTGACCGAGACTTCGTGGGATTTGCGATGGAAGACGCCCAGGTCGAGGGCGAGCATGGCCAGGATGAAGGCATTGAAGCCCACCCAAAGCCAGAGAGACGTTTCCTGCATTGAGCCTATCTCCTTTCGAGATAGGCCGTGGGGTGCGAGACCCACGGCACGGGTTGCGTGTCGTGGTGGTCTCGCCGTCGGCTGCTGCACCTATCGGAAGGCCGGGAGGCGTTTGCCTCCGTCTTGACGGCCTCCCGACCCAGGGGGGACCCTGGGCGGCTACTCCCCACCGGGAGGTGGCATTAGATACAACATGTCCAAAGGCGTCAAGGATTCCGATGCCCGGATACAATCCCCCGCCATGGACCAGGGTCATCCCGAGCCGGAGCTGCTGGCGCGCTACGCCCGCGGCGAGATGAGACGAGAGGAGAGCCGCGCCCTGGAGGCGCACCTCGCCGACTGCCTTTCCTGCCAGGCGGCGGTGGACGGGCTGCCCGCCCGCTCCGGAAGCGTGGTGCGCTGGCAGGGGCACCGCTTCACGCGCAAGGAAGAGGAAATGGAGGAGGAGCCGGCGGCCGAGGGTCTGGACCCCCGGGAGGCGGTGCGCGGCGTCCTGCGTGCCCTCGGGGACGTCCTGGCCGCCACGAGCGAAACCGCGGCCGCCCGTCTCCTGAGCCAGCCCGAGCATCGCCGCCGGGCCCTGATCCGCGAGGATTCGCGTCTCCACACCCTGGGCCTCTGCGAGCTGTTGGAGGCGCGCTGCCGGGCATCGTGGCTCGAAGACCCGGACGAGGCCGTCGAAAACGCCAAGCTGGCCGTGCTCATCGCCCAGAAGCTGAGCCCCGAGGCGTACGGCGCGCGCCGCCTCGAGGACGTGCGCGCCCTGGCCTGGGTCCACCTGGGGACCTCCTTCCGTCTCGCCTCAGAGAACGTGGTGGCGGAAGGCTCGGAGCCTGCCGATCCGGATGCCTATCCGACCGGCACCGTCGGAGCCTCGGTCCTCCGGGACGGTGCCGCCCGGCTGCGCACCGTCGAATTCGCCCTCCGCGATACCCGGGACGCTTGTCTCGAGCGCGGTCTCGAATACGACGCGGCGCTGGTCACGCTCGATCTGGCCTCGACCCTCCTGAGGGGGGATCGTTCTGACGAGATCGCGCCTCTGGCCGGGGAGGCGGCAGGGCTCTTTTCAGAGCCCTACCTTGCCGAGGCCATGCGCTTCCTTCAGGGCTCCGCCGAAGGGGAAGAGGTCACGCCCGAGCTCATGGGCCGCATGGCCCTGCTGCTCCAGCGGCGGCGGAGCGGGGCGGCTGAGCGGTTTGAGTAGCGATTTGAGTAGAGTTGTGCGGGGGCGTTATGCCCCCTCTCCCACGGGGTTGATCCACGTCGGCAATGCCCGCACGGCGCTGGCCGCGTGGCTCTCCGTACGCTCGCAGTCGGGCGCCTTCGTCTGGCGCCTGGAGGATCTGGACGGTCCGCGGGTCATCCCCGGCATGGCCGAGGCCGCGATGGAGGATCTCGCCTGGCTCGGGCTGGATTGGGACGAGGGTCCCTACGTTCAATCGGAGCGGTCCGCCTTCTATGAGGAGGCGCTCGCCCGGCTGGCCGCGGCGGGCCGTCTCTTCCCCTGCCGCCGCTCGCGCAAGGATCTCCAAGCGATTGCCTCGGCGCCCCACGGTCCCCAGGGAGGTGCTCCATATCCCGTGGCCTTCCGACCGGAGCGTCTGGACCCCGACTGGTTCGGGCAGCTCTCGGACGCAGCCATCCGCTTCCAGGTCCACGACCGGCCGGTCGAATGGATCGATCGGGTTTATGGGCGCCAGACCGAGCGCGTCGATCAGACCGTCGGAGATTTCGTTCTCAAGCGCCGGGACGGCCTCTACGCCTATCAGCTCGCGGTGGTGGTGGACGACCTCCTCATGGGAATCAATGAGGTAGTCAGAGGAGCCGATCTGCTGGATTCCACGGCCCGGCAGATCCAGCTCATCGAAGCTCTGGGAGGAACGCCGCCGGCCTACGCTCACGTTCCCCTGGTTGTGAACGCAGAGGGAGAAAAGCTTTCCAAAAGGGACGCGGGGCTCACGCTGCGCTCGCTGCGGGAGGGGGGAGTTAGGCCTGAGACGCTCGCGGGCTACCTAGGATGGTCGCTGGGGATTTTAGACAGGGCCGAGCCGTGCACGGTGGCGGAGCTGGTGCCGCGGTTTGCGTGGGAGAAGATCAGGAGGGAGACGTGGGTGCTGCCGCGGATCTTCGGTCAGCCTTCCGAGGGACAGCTTGCTTGACAGCCATAAACGGAATGTTTATGCTTTACCTCGTGATCCGGACCTTCGGCGACAGCGAAACGGAGCGCTTCTACGCCGCGGGCAGATCCCGCCGCATGCCGCCGGAGATTCGGAGGCGCGCAGCCATGCGGCTCATTCAGTTGAATGCGGCCACCCGAATCGAGGATTTGCGGCTGCCGCCTTCCAACCGGCTGGAGCAGTTGCGCGGAGATCGTGCCGGTCAGTGGAGCCTGCGCATCAACAACCAGTGGCGCGTGTGCTTCCGCTTCGAAAACGGCGATGCATTCGACGTTGAGATCGTGGATTACCACTGAGGAGACAGCATCATGGCCAAGAAGGGCTTGCCTACCATTCATCCGGGCGAATTCCTGGCTGAAACGCTGGAGGAGCTGGGCCTCTCCCAGGCGGCATTCGCGCGTGCTCTAGGGGTGTCGCCGATGCGGATTTCGCATGTGGTCAAGGGCGCGCGCCCGGTGACGGCTGAACTGGCCCTGCTGTTTGGACGGGCGCTTGACCAGTCGCCGCAATACTGGCTCAATCTCCAGGCCGATTACGACCTGAAAACGGCCGAAGCCACCATCGGGCCGCGTTTGCTCACCGTTCATTCCATCACCCATCTTTAGGGAAGAATCTGGAAGGGTAAACCGCCCAACTCGGCAGCGCCGCCGCCGGGCTTGACACCCTCGAGCGCCAGCCGATAATCGCCCGGCTTGAAGAATCCAACGGGAAAAGTAAGAAGCAGCGCTTCGAGCGCGTTGGGCTTGAGCCCAGCCTCCCGGAACACCCGCTTGCTCTGGGCGTCCGTGATCGTCACGCGATAGCTTTCGAAGCGCGGATCGTCCCCGGCGTCGACGGCCAGGGAGAAGTAGCCGCTGTTCACTTTTACAGAGGTGGCCTCTTCCTCTCCGCGGACCGCGGTGAGCAGGAAGACGGGTGTATTGACCAGGGGCGAGGGGGGAGCCGGAGTCACTTCTGCCTGCGCGAGCCGCTGGCGCTCGCTCTCTTCCAGGCGCTGACGGAGGCCGTCCGCGCTCCGCTTCTCCTTTTCGAAAAGCTGGCGCCAGCTCGCCTCGGTGTTCATGGGTATGGCGCTGCGGCTCCCCGCGAGATATCCGAGCACGGGTAATACCGCGGCGACTACCAAGGCGGCCAGGGCGATCCACCTCCGGCGGAGGAGCCAGGCGAGGAGCCCGGCCTTGGCCACGTCCTCGGCCACGGCCGTCTTCAGACCGCGCTGGAAGCCGCGGGCCATCTGCAGCCGCTCCTGGCAATCGGGGCAGCCCACGAAGTGCTCCTCGAATCCTGCCTCTTCTTCCGGCGGCAGCTGCCCCCGATGGTAGAGGTCGATGAGCCCGTGCTCCTCGATGTATGCGTGGTCCATTTCGTTCACCCTGCCTTCCGCCCTCCAAGAGAGAGTGCGACGAGGAGCAGGATTATCCCAAGGGCGCGGCGGCCGGTGCGCTCCAGGTAGAGATCCCGGTAGCGCTCGCGGGCGCGGTGGAGCACGCGGTTGAACTGCAGGCTGGAGAGGCCGAAGTCGGCCGAGATGCGCTCCTTGTCCTCCTCCGCGATGTAGAAGCGGAGGAGGATGTCGCGGTCGCGCTCGGTGCCCAGCTCCCGGATCACTTGGCGCACGAGCCCCGCATCCTCTCGGGTCAGCAGCTCGGAGAGCGGGCCGGAGCCCCCCGCCGAGACATCCTCAACCTCGGCGAGAGCGTCGCTGTCGGCATCGGTCTTGCGCCGCTGGATCTTGCGGTAGTGCTCGATGGTGAGGCTACGGGCGATCTGCGCGAGGAAGCCGGGGAGCTTCGCGGGCTCGCGCAGCTCCCCTCGGCGAAGCTTTTCGATCACCAGCCGGAACGTCTCCTGGAAGAGGTCTTCGGCCTCGGGCCGACCGTTGGTGTGGCGGTCCAGGAGGATCGCGATACCGCGGCCGTAGCTTTCGACCAGACGCTCCTCGGCCCGCCGGTCGCCCGCCTGAATCCGCGCGGCGAGCTCCTCCGGGCGTTCGCTGACGTCGAGGGTCGTCCCTTGGCTGGCCAGAACGCGCGGATTCTACCAGGATTGATCCCATCCCCCCTCTTCCCAGCACTCTCCCCCTTGCCGGGGGAGAGGGGGTTGCTATCCGCCTGGCGGCCGGTCGCTCGCGCCCCAGACGCCCACCTGGTCCGGATCGCCCAGCACCGAGGAGCCGTAGAGCGCGACCGATCTCTGGCTGCCGGCCACGTTCGCCTCGCAGGCGGAGATGTAGATGCGCAGCGGCTTGCCGTTGTAGTAGCCGAGCCAGCGCAGGGTGCCGTCGACGAACATCAGCTGCAACGGCTGCTGCTCCTGTTCCTGGGAGGAGAAGATTGGCGTCCAGGTTCCCTCGGGGGTGAGGCCGAGGATCGCGAAGCCCATCACCACCTGGAACTCGGGCGTCAGGTCCGGCACCGTCGCGCCGTCCTCGCCCGTACCCAGCACCAGCTTCGAGCCTTGCTTCAGCACTGACCGCTCGCCGTCCGCCCACCACACGTACCAGGTGCCCGTGAAGTCCTTGACGCTGATGCCCATGACGTTTCCTCCTTGTCTTGGTCCAATCCCGGAGTGGGATGGGCCTGCCCGAAATCGCACTTCAATTCCAAGCCCCCTGCAGGACGAAGCCGGCCCAGAAGTAGGGATCTCGCCAGCGCCGTTCGCGCCGCAGCGAGAGCTGGGCCGAGCGCAGGGCCGCGGCGGGTGCCAGACCCTCTTCCCACAGGGCGCGATAGAAACGCGTCATCAGCTCCGACGTGGCGCGGTCCTCCACCTTCCACAGGCTCGCCACCACGCGCGGAGCGCCGGCATAGAGGAAGCCTCGGGTCAGCCCCACCAGCCCCTCGCCGCGCAGCTCCCGGCCCAGCGCCGTGCGGCAGCCGCTCAACACCACGAGGTCTGCGTCCAGGCGCAGGCCGTAGACGTCGCGGAGATGGAGGAAGCCTTCCTGCGCACTCCCGTCCGGGCCGACCATGGAGAGCGCCAGCCCCGAGAGCGCCGGCCGCTCCGCGTCGAGCACTCCATGCGTGGCGAAGTGGACCACCCGGTAGCCGCTCAGCCGCTCCCCCAGGACGCGCGAGCGCGAGGCCTCGAAGTCGAGGGCCACCGCGGCCTTGCCAGGGGGAGCCAGCGCGGCGATGGCCTCCGCCTCGCTCCGGGAGGCGGGGAGCCGCTCGAATACGACATCCCGCCGGGCTTGGCTTGAAACAGCCGGCGCCTCCTTGCCCGTCACCCGCGGGTCCGCGGCGTCGAAGACCGGGTCTGCGAGCACCGTGATCCATCCGGATTCCGGGGACGGCTCGGAGAGCCGCTTCCGCTGCGCTGCGAGCGCCGAGGCCGAAGGGAGGTAGACGACCTCGTGCCGTTCGAGCAGGGGGACAGGCGCAGCATCCGAGTCCTTCGGGCCGGAGACCGGCAGCGCTCCGAAGGGCACGTAGTGGAGGGCGCCGTCCGCGATCACCGCGAGCCGCTTGCCCTCCAGCCTCGCCGCCACGGGTCCGAGGAGCAGCTTCGACAGCTCGGCTGCCTCGCCCGATTCCCGGGCGCGGTCCTCCACGTCGAACCCGCTCAGCCCTTCGTGAACCCGGCGCGCGGCCTCCTCGATCGCGGCCCGGCCGGGCAGCTCGTGCGACTCGACGGAGCCCGGCGTTACCTTCCACAGGAAGCTGCGGGCCTCGCCCAGCGAGTAGACGAGGAGGACCGTGTCCGCATCGAGCAGCGCCTGGACTTCGGACACGCGGAGCGGCTCCGGGCGGGTCAGGGCCGCGTAGGCCGGACTGCCGCGGCGGATCTCGGCCTCCGCCAGGTCGAGCTCGCGGAGGATCACCTGCTGCTCCTGCTCCAGCGCGGCCCGCGCCGGCCCTTCCTTCTCGCTCAGGGCGCGGGCGGCTTTCGCGCTCAGGCGTCGCCGGAGGAGGGTGCGGCGCTCCAGGAGGGCGGGATCGCCCCCCTCTCCCGGATCGACGTCCGCCTCGCCGAGCAGCTCCAGGAGCGTGCGGGCGCGGGCGCGCTCCCCGACCTCCAGGGCGGCGCGGTCGTGCCCCGCGGCCGGCGCGGCCCGGTGAGCCTCCATGAGGAGGTCGATCAGCAATTCACAGGTGCCGTGCTGGGTGGCGGAGAAGGAGGCCCGCAGGTCGGGGTTGCCGATGCCGGAACGCAGCGATTCGCCCACGTCGAGCGCCGCTTCGGCATGGACTCGGGCCTCGGCGGAGCGGCCGAGCCGGCGCTCGGTCCGGGCCAGGGCGAAGAGCGCCTGCGCCTCGCTCGCGGGCTGGCGGGCGGTCCGGGCCAGCCCGAGCGCCCGCTCCAGCTTGGCGAGAGCTGCCTCCGAATCGCCCAAAACCTCGCCCAGCTCGCGCAGGGCCTCGGCCTGGCCTGCCAGGTCGCCCACCTCGTGGAGGCGAGCGACGGCCTTCTCCAGGGAGGCCATCCCGGCCGCCGGATCGCCCAGGGCACCGGCGGCCCGGCCGGCGTCGAGCAGCGCGTGGCCCTCGCCGCGGCGGTCGCCGATCGCCCGGTACAGCTCCAGCGCCTGGCGGTGAAGCTCCAGCGCCGCCCGCGGATTGCCGAGCCGGAGCTGGACCATGCCGAGATTGGCGAGCGTGGCCGCCTCGCCCTCGCGGTCGCCGGCCTCGCGCCCGAGCCGCAGCGCCGGCTCGTAGCTCGCGAGCGCCTGCCGCGGCTCGCCCAGGGCGTGGTAGACCGTGCCGAGGCCGTGCAGCGCCCGCGACTGCCAGCGCGTGTCACCCAGCTCGCGGAAGACCTCCAGGGCCTCGCCGTAGCGCGCCAGCGCCTTCTGGAAGTCGCCGGTCTCGCGGTAGAGCACGGCCATCTGGTTGAGGGTCCGCGCCGTGCCGTTGCGGTCCCCCAGGGAGCGCAGCCGGATCAGCGCCTCCCGGTAGCTCGCGAGCGCCTCGTCCGGCTCCCCGAGCACGTCGTGGACTCGGCCCACGTTCGTGAGCGCCGCGCCTTCGAGCGATCCCGCCTGCACCTCGCGCAGCAGGGGCAGCGCGCGCTCGTAGCAGGCCAGCCCGGCCCGCAGCTCTCCGGCCGAGAGGTCCATCAGACAGAGATTGCTGAGCGACGCGCCCTCGCCATACCGGTCGCCGATCGCCTGTTGGAGGCTCCGCGCCGCCTCGAACGACGCCCGCGCCTCGTCCATCCGGCCCAGCATCCAGAGGCCGAGCCCAAGCTCGTTGCGGGTAGCGGCCTCCCAGAGCCGGCCGCCGAGCGACTGCCAGAGCGACAGCACCCGCTCGCCGAGCTCCAGCGCCTGGCGGTTGTCCCCCGTGAGCCGGGCCAGCACCGCCGCCGCATAGAGCGCCCGTGCACGGTCCTGGTCAGCGCGGAAAAGCTCGGAGGCTCGGAGGTACTCGGCCAGGGCTTTCTTCCGGCCGTCCGCCGAGCCTTCCCGGTACGCCTCGCCAGCCCGGCTCATCGCCGTCTCGGCTTCGAGGCGCCCGGGGTCGACCAGCGGCTCGAACCGGATCGAGTAGCGTCCCGGAGGCGCTCCGGCTTCCAGCGCCCGCACCTCCACCTCCTGCGCGGGCCCGGTCACCACCAGCGTTTCCGTCCCCTGGCGGTCGAAGGGAGCGTCGACAGCGCTGCGGCCGGGAACCCCGACGGCGATGTCGATTCCGAGCTGCTCGACCGTGACGAGCCAGGCGCCGCCGTCCAGGGCGATCTCATGGACGTGCGACTCGCCCGCGGACAGCGAGCGCTCCCCTCCGGAGCGGAGAACATCTGCCGGTGGCAAGGTCAAGAGCGCCGCGGCGAGGACAGCCCCGGCCGGCAGTCGGACGGCGGGTCGGATCATGGATCTCCTGGAATGCCCGGAATGATACACGGGGCCGGGAAAAGGACCTAAAGGACGTAAAGGACATAAAGGACTCAAAAGACACGGAGAGGCCCTTCCGGGTCCTTGTCGTCCTTCAGGTCCTTTGAGTCCTTTTGGTCTTTTAGACGGCTGCAAAAGGCGTCGATCTTGCAATCCTCAGCAGGTGAGCGCGGGAGGTGCCTGATGGCTGACTTTGAAAACCGCCGCCGTGACATGGTCCAGCGCCAGATTGCCGGCCGCGGCGTCCGCGACCGCCGGGTCCTGGACGCCCTGGTCGCCGTGCCGCGCGAAGTCTTCGTGCCCGAGCGGCTCCACGAATTTGCCTACGACGACACCGCTCTCCCCATCGAAGAAGAACAGACCATCTCTCAACCCTACATTGTTGCCCTGATGGCCGAGGCGCTGGCGATCGGTCCGGACGACAGCGTCCTGGAAGTAGGCGCCGGCTCCGGTTACGCCGCGGCCGTGCTCTCCCGGATCGCCCGCGAGGTCTACGCCATCGAACGCCACGGCGCCCTCGCCGAGCTGGCGCGCGAGCGTATGAGGCGGCTCGGCTATACCAACGTCCACATCATCCATGGGGATGGCACGCTCGGCTGGCCCGAGCACGCGCCCTACGATGCCATTGCCGTGGCCGCGGGCGGCCCCGATGTTCCTCCCGCCCTCCGGAGCCAGCTCGCGCCTGGCGGCCGGCTGGTCATCCCCATCGGGACCGACCCCCGCCTCCAGGAGCTGGTGCGCCTGCGCCGCACCGGGCCGGACGAATTCAAGCGCGAGAGCCTCGGCGCCGTCCGTTTCGTCCCCCTGGTGGGAGCCCAGGGCTGGCAAACCAAGATGCCGGAGACGTATCCGTTCGGCCTATAAGAGCCTATAAGTAGGAGGTCATCCCGGCCAGAGCAGCAGCGCCGTACCGATCCCGGCCCCCACGAGGGCTCCGCCGACGACCTCGGGCAGCGTGTGGCGGCGAAGCTCCAGGCGCGACCACGCAACAGCCAAGGCGATGACCGCGCCAGCAATCCCCATCGGCCGGCTCATGGAGAGCAGGCACACCGCGGTGAACGCGGCGAATCCAGTGTGCAGCGAGACTTTGAGCCGCAGGTTGATCAACGAAGAGACGGCGATGAGGACGAACACGGCCATCGTGCCATGGACGATTGACCGGGACGTCCCCGAGACGTAGAGGAGGAGAACGGTCGCCGCGGAGACCGCCAGGGCGGCCGGGTACATTCCGGTCCGCTGCTCCCGCACGGAGACGTCATGGTCCGTCCAGGCGCCGGACCGCACCCGCCGCATGATGATCCAGAGCATTGGAAGGATGGACCCGGCCATCACGAGGGCGACCACGAACGCCGCTTCGCGGGGCGGCAGCGAGCGCGCCGTAACCACGGCCACCAGCACCGGGATCAGGACGAACGGGTGCGCGGCCACGGACACCCAGACGGCAACCCGTCGGCGGAACGGCGGGGACGCGTCCTCAGCCTTGTCGACCACGGTCGGGATGTTATCTCTCGGGCGAGACCGCTGCCGGGTACATCCCTGAGTCGCTCGGGTACATCCCTGAGTCGCTCGGGTACATCCCCGAGTCGCTCGGGTATATACCCGAGTCGCTGAGTTATATACCCGAGCCACTCGGGTCCATCCCCGGGTTGCTCGGGGAGATGCCCGAGTCGCTCGGGGAGATGCCTCGGTCGCTCAGGTAGATGCCCGAGTTGCTCGGGTGCCTACGCGAAGTCGCGCGCGTCCAGCGTCTCCCCGTTCCGGTTCCCCTGGACGCTCTCCACGTACGCCTTCGCCACCTTCTCGGCCGGCAAGCCCTTGGAGACGTCCCGTCCCATGGCTTCAAGGGTCTCGCTGACCCATGGCGGGCTCACGACGTTGATGCGCGCGCCACGCGGCATCTCCAGCGCGGCCGCCTTGACGAAGGCTTCGAGCCCCGCGTTGACGAGCGTGATCGCTCCGCTACCCACTACGGGATAGCGGGCCAGCAATCCGCTCGTCAGCGTAAACGAGCCGCCCTCGCGGACGCGCTCCAGGCCCGCTCTGACGAGATTCACCTGTCCCATGAGCTTGTCCGAGAGGCAGAGGTTCCAGTCCTCGTCCGAAAGCTCTGCGAGCGGCCCGAACTTCGCCTGTCCCGCCGCGGACACGAGAGCATCGAAGGACCCGAGCGTCTCCAGCAGGCGCTCGATCGACCCCCTGTCCGTGATGTCCACCTTGTGTTCGCCCCGGCTGTGCCCGACCGGTATCACCTCGTGCCGGCCCTTGAAAATCCGGACGACAGCTTGCCCGATGGTGCCTGTTGCGCCGATTACGATGATTTTCATGGCGACTGTTAGACAGGGAGAGAGGTAGCTAATCCGTGATTTTCGATCTGATGGCGTATGATGCTCGACGAGACCCCAAAGTTGGCCGCAAGATCGTCTAATTCTTCATAGCTTAGCCGATGGCCGGGTATAGCCTCACGAAGGAGGTCGGCCGGGACTAGGAACTCGGCAGCGAAAGCTCGATTCCTCTTCTGACGGTCAGAGCGAGATCGTGTCACGAGCAACGGTTGTCCAATAGGTGTTTTCAGGTACTCGAAGAGTGCCCGGCAGAAGGCAAATCGGATTGCCTCTTCTCGGCGTTTGGGAACTGCAAACCCCGGACTCTCAACTGAATTGGTTGCGACAAGTGCATCCAATGTTTCTGGCAACGAAGGGACCTCTATGATCGCCTTCTTCAGTTCTCTAGGAGATATATCAAGAGTCCTGCCCAAATCCTGAAAGGAGTTAAGCCTTTCACCATTCAGATGAAGTTTCCGGCGGACTTCATGAGCGAATCTGTAACCTTGGACCCAAGGTGATCCTTGAGACAGGAGTCGGACACCATCAAGCTCATTACGCAGAGACTTTATCGACTCCAGGTTAGCGCGATTTTCACGGCTTGCGTCAAGAGCTTTAAGCACTTGCTGTGCCTGATTTCTGAGTGCATCCAGATCAGCGACGGCGAAAAAGTCCCTCAGAAGGCTGGGAGGCATCTGCTCACTTACCGTGAGGATCTCCTGTTGCTCGGGGTCATTCAGGCTGTAAGGATCAAGCCCGAGAGCGGCAGCCGTAGCACAGAATTCCGACTCCTCGGAGTCAACTCCCTGGATGCTGCTCCACTCCTGTTCGAGGAGCGAACCCTCTATGCCATACTCGTGCAGACGCTTAATGGCGGCAGAGACGAAGGCGGAGAGAGTGTATTGAAGCTCCGATGAAGAGACGAAGCTTGTTCCTGAGACAATGAACTCGATTCTCTGAGCGTGTAGAAACGAACGGCTCCACTCTAACTTGATCTGTTCACCCAAAGGTTGAATTGTAAGGGATGGCACTGCATAACCTTCTGCCCCGTAGCGAATGTTGTGCCTCTTGTCGTACCGATCCGAGGTGCTGCGCCCAGGTGTCTCCACTTCATAGAAGAGGAACCACCAATGAGTTGCAATCCACTCTGCCAAAGGGTAGAGAGGTAGGAACAGGTTGCTCCTGACAGATCGAGAGCTGTGGTCAATGAATGTGACTGGGGCGTCAGCTAGTCTGATCTCAAGACTTGCCCAAGTTGCACGAAGCTCTGGCCCCCTGATCCCTTCAGGGGTAAGCCACTCAAATTCTAGATTAAGGCTGCTCATGGCTTGTTGAAGTCTTCAGGCCTTCGGGCCATTCATCAGGATTCAAAGGATATCCTTTGTACTCACCATTACCCTGGTTCACCAAGCGAGCTTCAAAAGCGATGTCCCCCTCCTGATGCCAGACATATCGTGGGAAGTCGCCTTCCCAGAAATTGCTGACGTTGCCGCGACGGATGGCTGTTCTGAGCCATTTGGTAACCTGTGTCTGTGTAAGGCTCCTGTCGCAAATAGCGGCGTCGGCCCGCGGCCGCGGTTGCCCTGCAAAGGAGGGAGCATCCTTGTGCTCGGGACTTCCAATGTAGCGCACCTTTCGAGCAAGGGCATTCAAGTCTCTACCTGGTAGAGAGATTGCGATTGCACGGACGAGAGGTCTTCGCCTCTTGGGGGCTCGCATGAGGCATATTGTACCCGTAAGTGCCTTTCTGCCAATAGGAAGATGGTCTTGTGCGCCCGTGCTTATGGCGAACTGCCCTTGCGGGGGCGCCCGTGGCGACGCTTACGGCTCTGGTGCTCTAGAGGTTTCACCCCCTCGAACCGTCAGCCAGAGCGCCACGGCCGCCAGCGTAGTCCCTACCGCCTTGATGACAAAGACCCAGAACGTTGGAATGGGCGAGGGGTCATCGATACCGAGCTGGAAATCCCTCCACTGCATGAAGACGCTGAAGTAGCCCATGCCGCAGGTGAAGCCCCAGGCTGCGGCGAGGAGGCGGTCGCCATAAGGCTTGTGGCGCCCGCTGGCCCAGGCGCCGCCGATCAGGAGGGCTCCCAGCAGGTAGTCGTCGAGCGTGGCAGGGGGATAGTCCAGCCATGTGCCCCACCTGCGGAGCGTCTCGACGATAGGAATCCCGATTCCGAAGATCCAGGCGAGCCTGCGGCTGAAGCGCATGCCCCGATTGTACCGGGGAAGGCTCCAATCTTGCAGCCTTTTAGCAATCTGGCCCTGCGGGCGGCTGTTACGGGGTGTCTGCAGTACGTCCCCATCCAAAGGAGGTTGCCATGAACGGAGCGAGGATCAAGACGTCGTTGATCGCCGCGCTGCTGGTGCTGGGGCTGACCCAGGCCGGCGCCGCTTTCGCCGCCGAGCGCATCACCGGGACCGTGGTGGACCCGGGCGGGACGACCGGACGGTCGGCCACGGTGCCGTTCTCGATCTACATCTATGACTACTCGACGGAACAGGAGATCGAGCGGCTCTCGGGCGTCCTTGCTCAAAAGGGGTCTGAGGCCCTGCGGGAGGAGCTCTGGGACCTGGAGAAGGGCTGGATCCGCATCGGCAACACAGCCTCGGCTATCCGGTGGCGGTCGCCCGCTCGCAGCCAACGGAGGGCGGCGGCCGGCAGATCGTGCTCTTCGCGGACCGACCCATCCAGTTCTTCGAGGTCTGGAACAGCCTGCGGTCCCAGGACTACCCGTTCTCCTACTTCGAGATCAATCTCGGCAAGGACGGCACGGGCACGGGGCAGATGTACGGCGCGGCCAAGATCCGGATGGCGACCGGGGTCTTGAGCGTCGAGAGCTTCGGCGCCACGCCGGCCAAATTGCTGGGCGTGCGGGTGCGTTGAAGTCTGCTCGCGCCCCCTTCAAGAAGAGGGCGCTCTGCAGAGCCAGGAGTAAGACAGCCCCAGTCCGAGCAGGAGGACCCCCAGCCCTCCGAACGCGGGCAGGAGGTGTACGAGGCTCATGTAGCCGACGCTGTAGTGGACTCCCAGCGCGGCCGCATAGGCGGCGCAGCCCGCGGTGAGAAGGGTCCACCAGAGCCATGCCGAGCCGTTCCGGAAGCCCCAGAGAACCGGGAGCAGAAAGACCCAGCCGCTCGCCAGGAGCATGCCGCCCAGCGTGGCCCGGTCGTGGGCTACCAGCGGCACAAGACGGGCGTGGGCGTCCTCCAGCGTCTCCGCGGTCGTGCGCATGAACGCCAGATCCTCGGGGACAAAAACCGTTGTAATTCCGACCACTGAGATCGTGAGGCCGGCGCCGAGCAGGCCGCAACCGTGAAGGATGAGCAGGAGCTGACCCCAGAGGGCGCGGCGCCAGGCGCGGTCCTCCCGCAGCCGGGGAGCGATGTCCGGATGGTGGGTCCCGAGCCGGGAGTGCAAGGCCAGGAGCAGGAGCTGGAGCATGACCGCCGTGACGAAGGCGTGAAAGGTGTCGAGATAGCCGAAGCCGAGGAATAGGAAAAAGCTTGCAAATCCAGTGAAGGCCGAGATGAAGATGGATTGTTGCGCCCAGTGCAGGCCGCGCCGGATGCCGCACAGCGAGAGCGCGAGATACATGGCTCCGATGGCGATCATGGTGCCCGCCAGGCTCACCCGGTCGTGAGCCATGAAGTCGAGCAGGCGCGGATTGATCGCGTGCATCTCGTGCGCGTAGAGCCCGACGAACGCCTCGTCATACGGCAGCACCACGCGGGTCAGGGCGATGCCCAGGGCGAGGATGCTGCCGAAGAGCATGCCGGCACCGAGCAGCGCGGCCCAGAACCATGTCATCTCCGGCGCACGCCCGGGAGTTGCGACAGGCTCCGTCCGGGTCGTCTCATAGAGCAGCGCGTCGTTGATCCGTTTCGGCAGACCGGGGCCGGAGTAGACCAATCCGCTGTCCACCTGGATGAGATCGGCTCCGGCTGCGCGCAGGGCCAGCGCGTCCTCGGGCTCGTGAATGCCTCCGGAGGCGATCAGGAGAAAATCCTTTCCATGCCGTGCCCGCCAGTGGCGCACGTGGGCCAGGGCCGGCTCGCGGGCGGGCGATCCGATCAACCGTCCGCCGTCCTTTGCGGCGACGCTGCCATCGACGAGAAGGCCGGCCACTCCGGCCTCCGCCGCGGCGTCCACGTACGAATCGGCGTCGGCGAGATCCGCTGGAATGCAGAGCAGTACAGGTTTGGGCGACGCTTTGAGGACCTTCGCGAGATGGGCGGACCACGCCTCCCTGGTCCAAGCCCGCGCGAGCGTGTCCAGCGCGAAGAGATGGACATAAGGTGCGAGCTCACGGATGACTTCCGAAGCCCCGTCGCCAAGGCGGACGATCAGGGGAAGTCCGGTACGGGCCGCCTCCGCGAGGCGAGGCGTCGCCTCGGCCAGGCCCAGGCTTGCCGGGGGATCGGGAGACCAGATGGCCTGCTGTGCCTCCTGCCGGGCTACCGGGGATCGTCCGGCCACCGGCTTGACCGTGACCGGCCCGACCTCCAGGAATCCAAAGCCGAACCGGGCGAGGGCCGGCAGGGCCCTGGCTTCGGCGTCGAGCCCGGGTCCGAGCCCGACGGCGGTGGGGAAGTCGATGCCCAGGAAAGACTGCCGCAGCCGGGGATCGGCCCGCATGTGCCCGAGGAAGTCGATGGCGGCCGGGCCGAGCGGCAGGCGCACGAGCCGGCCCATGAATCCCAGCGCAAAGTCGCGGGCCTGGACGGCCGGCAGCTTGAAGAACAGGGGGCGCGTCACGGTCCTGTAGAACCAGTCCGGCATGCTGCTTCTCCTGGCGAATGCTTCGATCTGCTGCCGGAGCATGGCAGGAGCGGGGCGGTTGCCGCAAGGCCCGCTCTTGAACCGGTCATACTTCCCACGGGACCTACGTTGGAAGGAGACAACCGCCCATGATCCTGACCCGCAGAGCCGCAATCGTCCTCGCCATCATCCTGATGGCCGCCCTTGCGGCCGTTTCCGTTCAAGCCCAGCAGCATGTGCTCGTCCTCGACCCGCAGGCGTCCAAGGTGACCTTCACCCTCAAGGCCACGGGGCACGTGGTCGAGGGCGGGCTCGCCCTACAATCCGGGCGCATCGCGTTCGATCCCGCCACGGGAGCTGCCTCCGGCGAGATCGCCATCGACCTCAAGAGCGCCCAGACGGACAACAAGAGCCGGGACCAGAAGATGCACGAAGAGGTCCTGGAGACGAAGAAGCACCCGCTCGCCGTGTTTCGGGTCGAGAAGTTCCGGGGAACCCTCCCCACGTCCGGCACGGGGCAGGGGACCCTGGACGGCACGCTCTCGTTCCACGGCTCCGACCACAAGATGAGCCTTCCGGCGAAGCTCGAAGTCAAGGACGGCCGGGTCAAGGCGGTCACGCAGTTCGAGATCCCCTACGTCGAGTGGGGCCTCAACGATCCCAGCGTCGTCATGCTCCGCGTCGCCAAGGTGGTCACGGTGACGGTGCGCGCCGAGGGGACGCTGGAATGACATGGCGGGTGGCCGGGGGCGGCCGCCTCGTCCGTTAAACCAGACGCGTGAAGCCCTGCTTCTGGGCAAGCACTCGCTCGAACGTATACGTCGTGCGCGCTCCCCGTGCGCGCGCCTTGGCCCCGATGAGGCAGTCGGAGAAATCGGCTTTGCTTTCCTGGTATCTCACGATCGCCTCGCGAAGAATCTCCCGATCCTCAAAGACGAAGAGATCTCCCGCGAGCAGCTCCTGCACCGCCGCCAGGACGTCCCCTCTCTTGGCTCGATAGTTGGACTCCAGAACCCATTCCACCTCACAAAGCACTGGATCGCTGATGAAGCAGGGCTCTCCGTTATCCGCCGCCTCCTGGAGGAGCCGCTCCGCGAGCGCCGTTTGACCGGGATCGTCCCTAACAAGAAGGCGGATCAGGATGTTTGTATCGAGGCCTATCACCGCCG
>DASUNJ010000173.1:0-5744 GCA_036277235.1 Thermoanaerobaculia bacterium
GTCGGCCACGTCCGGCCGCTTGCGCAGGGCGGCTCGGCGCTGCATATCCTCGAAGGCCTGGCGCTTGGGCTCCACCCAATACAGCTGGCGCTCGAACGGATAGGTGGGCAGGCGCAACCGGCGGCGGCTTTCGCCGGCATAGAAGCCGTCCCAGTCCACCGCTGCGCCGCCCAGCCAGAGCTTACCCAGGACCTGGAGCAGAAAACCGACATCCGACTGCTGGTCCTGCGGGTGGCGCATGGAGTTCAGCACGGCCTGGCCTGGGGACCGGTCCGGGTGCTGCATCACCAGAGTGCTCAGGGTCTGGCCCGGCCCCACCTCCAGGAAGATCCGCTCGCCCTCGACCAGGAGCACGCCGGCACCGTCCCCGAAGCGCACGGTCTGGCGCAGATGGCGCACCCAGTAGCTGGGGTCCGTGGCATCCGCCGCCGTCATCCAGGTGCCGGTGACGTTGGAGACGTAGGGGATGCCGGGCGGCGACAGTGACAGCGTCGCCAGGAAGTCGCCGAACTCGCGCAGGATGGGCTCCACCACGGAGGAGTGGCCGGCAGCCGCGATGCGCAGGCGGCGGGCGTCGATGCCGCGGCTCTCGAACGCCTCTCGGGCCCGGGCGATGGCCTCGGCCGGTCCCGAGACGACGCAGAAGGCCGGGCCATTGACGGCGGCGATCGAGAGCTCCGTTCCGATCTCCTGAAGGAGGGTCAGAACCTCCGCCTCCGGCAGCGGCACGGAGAGCATCCCTCCCTCGGGGAGGGTGTCGAACAGCCGCCCGCGCAACGCCACCATCGCCAGGGCGTCCTCCAGCGACATCACCCCGGCGAGGCAGGCGGCGACGTACTCGCCCAGGCTGTGGCCGAGCATCGCCTGCGGGCGGACGCCCCAAGACATCCACAGCCGGGCCTGGGCATACGCCACGGTGAAGAGGACCGGCAGCGCGATCGACGTCCGCTCGAGGAGCCGCGCCGCCTCCTCCATCTCTTCGGGAGCCGGGAAGAGATAGCGCCGCAGGTCGGCGTTCACGTGCGGCTCCAGGAGCCGCAGACAGAGGTCCACCTGCTCGCGGAACACCGGCTCGGTGCGATAGAGGTCGAGCCCCATGTTGGGATACTGCGCGCCGCCGCCCGCAAACAGGAAGACGACGGGACGGTCGGAAGTCTCTTCGGCACGGGTGAGGACGCGCTTGGGATCGCGCGCCGCCAGCAGGGCCGCGGCCTCTTCGGCACTGGCAGCAACGACCGTGCGCCGGTGGCGGAAGACCTTGCGGCCGGTGTGGAGGGTGTACGCCACATCGGCAAGGTGCGAGTCCTCTCCAAGATGCCGCGCCAGGTTGTCGGTCGCGGCCTCCAGGGCCGTCTCCGTGCGCGCCGAAAGCACCAGGAGCTGGGCCTCTCGCGAGGGGCCTGAAGGCGTTCTCGCCGGGGCTTCCTCCAGCACCACGTGGGCGTTGGTGCCGCCGATGCCGAAGGCGCTCACTGCCGCGCGCCGAGGCGAACCGTCGTCCGGCCAGGGCGTGAGCCGGTCCACCACGTAGAAGGGCGTCTCCGGCAGGTTGAGGGCAGGATTGGGCCGCTCGAAGTTCAGGGACGGCGGCAACTCGCCGCGCTCGATCGACAGGATGGCCTTGATCAGCCCGGCAGCGCCCGCGGCCGTGTCCATGTGGCCGACGTTGGTCTTCACCGAGCCGATGCCGCAGAAGCCCTTGCGATCCGTGCTGGCGCCGAAGACCTGGGTGAGGGCGCGGACCTCGATCGGGTCGCCGAGCATGGTGCCGGTGCCGTGCGCCTCGACGTAGCGCAGCGTCTCCGGCTCGACGCCGGCCACGGCGAGCGCCTGCGAGATCACCGCCGACTGCCCCTCGACGCTGGGCGCCGTGTAGCCGACCTTGACCGAGCCGTCGTTGTTGATGGCCGAGCCCTTGATCACGGCATGGATCGGGTCGCCGGAGGCCAGGGCGTCCTCCAGGCGCTTCAGGGCCACGACCGCGGCGCCGTTGCCCACCACCGTCCCCTGGGCGCGCTCGTCGAAGGCCCGGCAGTAGCCGTCCGGCGAGAGGACGCCGCCCTCGGTGTACATCGTGCCCGACTTCACGGGCACGTACACGGTGACTCCGCCCGCGAGCGCCATGTCGCATTCGCCGTGCAACAGGTGCTGGCAGGCCAGGTGGACCGCTACCAGGGAGGTCGAGCAGGCGGTCTGGATGTTGAGGCTCGGCCCCTTGAGGTTCAGCTTGTAGGACACCCGGGTCGGCAGGAAGTCCTTGTCGTTGCTGATCGTCGCCTGGAAGCCGCCGATCGCCGCCATCAGCTCGGGGTTGGAGTAGAGGTTGAACAGATAGGTGTTGAACCCCGCGCCGGCGAAGACTCCGATCAGGCCCGGGAAGCGCTCCGGGTCGCAGGCGGCGTTTTCCAGCGCCTCCCAGGCGACCTCGAGGAACATCCGCTGCTGCGGATCGATGATCTCGGCTTCGCGCGGGGTATAGCCGAAGAAGCCGGCGTCGAACCAGCCGACTCCCTCGGAGATTCCCTTGGCGTTGATGTAGTTGGGGCCGCGGAAGACCTCCGGGGGGACGCCGGAGGCGATCAGCTCCTCCTCGCTGAAGCGGGAGATGGCCTCGACGCCGTCGCACAGATTGCGCCAGAGCGCCTCGACGTCCGCGGCGCCGGGGAAACGGCCGCTTATGCCGACCACGGCGATGTCGCTTGTCCTGGCGAGCGCGCCGCGGCGGATCTCGGCCCGCAGCCGTCCGGGCTCCGCGGCCGTGCCGGTCCCGGCCTCCGGACGCAGGTGGCGCGCCAGGGCGGCGATCGTGGGGTACTGAAAAAGCTCCACCATGGCCAGACGGGAGCCGAGGTCGTCTGGCAGGCTCTCGCGCAGCTTGTGGTGCACCTGCGCCATCAGCAGCGAATGGCCGCCGAGGTCGAAGAAGTTGTCGTGGACCCCTACCCTTTCGACGCCCAGCACCGAGCGCCAGGCCTCGGAGATCACCCCTTCCAGGCGGCTCTTCGGCGCGATGAACGGAGCCGCGAGCTCCGGCCGCTCGGCTTCAGGCGCGGGCAGAGACTTCCGGTCCACCTTGCCATTGGGCAGCAGCGGCAGCTTCGGCAGGACCACGAAGGCCGAAGGCACCATGTACTCGGGGAGGCTGGCCCGCAGGTGGCGCCGCAGCTCGCCGCTCGGCGCGGGTCCCACGACATAGGCGGTCAGCCGCTGGTCTCCCGGCGCGTCCTCGCGCACGATCACGACGACTGCGCGGACCGCCGGGTGCTGCTCCAGGGCGGCCTCGATCTCGCCCAGCTCGATGCGGTAGCCGCGCACCTTCACCTGGTGATCGAGGCGGCCCAGGAACTCCAGCTCCCCGCTCGCCAGCCAGCGGGCGAGGTCGCCGGTCCGGTACAGGCGCGCTCCCAGCACGGTGAAAGGATCGGGGATGAATCGCTCGGCCGTCAGATCCGGCCGGCCAAAGTAGCCACGGGCGAGACCCGTTCCGCCGATCAGCAGCTCGCCGGGGACTCCGGTCGGAACCGGCCGCAGATGCGGATCCACCACGTAGATCGTGGTGTTGGCAATCGGCTTGCCGAGCGGGACCGGCCCCTCCGCCACCTCCGGGCCGACCTGGCGGGTGGCGGACCAGATGGTGGTCTCGGTCGGGCCGTACATGTTCCACAGCGAGCCCGCCCGGATGGCGATGTCCCGGGCAAGCTTCGGGGGCAGCGCCTCGCCGCCGCAGAGCGCCTTGAGGTTGCTGCCGCCCTGCCAGCCGGCGTCGATCAGCAGACGCCAGGTGGATGGGGTGGCCTGGAGCACGGTCGCCTCGCTCAAGTGGGAGAGGAGACGCGGTCCGTCCGCCGCCAGGGCGCGGCTGGCGATCTCGACTTCCGCTCCGGCGAGCAACGGCAGGTACAGCTCCAATCCGGCGATGTCGAACGAGAGTGAGGTGACGGCGAGCAGACGGTCCGAGGAGCCGAGCCCGGGCCGCTCGCGCATCGACTCCAGGAAGTTGACCAGCGCGCCATGCGGGATCTGCACTCCCTTGGGCCGCCCCGTCGAGCCCGAGGTGTAGAGGATGTAGGCGAGCGACTCGGGGAACACGGGGACTCCGGGATCCTCCGCGCTCTCCTCCATGCCGTCGAGACAGACGGCGCGGGCCGCGCTCTCGGGCACCGTCGGCAGCAGGCTCGCTTCGGTCAACACCACCGGCGCTCCGGAGTCCTCCAGCATGTACGCCAGGCGCTCGCGGGGGTAGGCGGGATCGAGCGGCACGTAGGCGCCGCCCGCCTTCCAGACCGCCAGCAGGGCGACCGACATGTCGAGCGAGCGCTCCAGGTAGATGCCGACCGGCACCTCCGGCCCGACGCCCAGCTCGCGCAGCCGCCAGGCCAAGCGGTTGGCGCGCCCGTCAAGCTCGGCGTACGACAGCGTCTCTCCCTCGCAGGTCACGGCGGGAGCATCGGGGTTCCGCACTGCCTGCTCCGCGATCAGGGCGTGGACCGGACGGTCCAGGGCATAGCCGCGCGCCGTCTCGTTCCACGCCACGAGGAGCTGCTGCTCTTCTTCTCCAGAGAGGAGGCGCAGCCGGGAGATGCGCTCGCCGGGCTCGTCCATCGCCGCTTCGAGCAGGCGGGTCCAATGGCCCACCATGCGGCGCACCGTGGCCTCGTCGAAGAGGTCGGTGTTGTACTCCAGGGCGCCGCCGATGCCGTCCCCTTGATCGATCAGGAAGAAGGTCCACTCGTACCGGGAGGCGCCGATGTCCGCCTCAAGCGGAGTCAAGATGAGGTCTCCCGCGGATTGCTTTTCGGACGCAGCCGTCTCCAGGCTGAGCATCACCTGAAAAATCGGGCTGCGAGCGAGATCGCGGCGCGGCTTCAGCTCCTCCACCAGCTTTTCGAAGGGGAGGTCCTGGTGGGCGTAGGCGCCCACGGTCGTCTCACGCACGCGCGACAGCAGCTCCGTGAAGGCGGGATCGCCCGCGAGGTCGGCGCGCAACGGCAGATTGTTGATGAAGAGGCCGATCAGCCCCTCGATCTCGCTGCGGTTGCGGCCCGCGACGGGCGAGCCCACCACCAGGTCCGTCTGCCGAGTGTAGCGGTGCAGCAGCGTCAGGAACCCGGCCAGGAGCGCCATGAACAAGGTAGCCCCCTGGCCGCGGGCGAGATTCCGCAACGCTTCTGCCGGGAGCGTGACGGGCAGCTTGGCCCCGCGGAACGTCTGTACAGGAGGCCGGGGGTGGTCGAGAGGCAGCTCGAGGACTGGCAGCTCGCCGGCCAGTTGCTCGCGCCACCAGCCGAGTTGGGCTTCGCCCGCCAGCTCCTTGCGCTGCCAGACGGCGAAGTCGGCGTACTGGATGGGAAGCGGCGGCAGGGCGGTATCTGCGGCATTGCCATAGAGCGCCGCAAGCTCGCGCACCAAGACCCTCATGGACCAGCCGTCGGAGATGATGTGGTGCATCGTCAGCAGCACCACGTGGTCCCCGGGCGCGAGCTTGAGCAGTCGCAGCCGCCACAGAGGCCCGTTCACCAGATCGAACGGCTCTCGGACCTCGGCGAGGAGCAGGCGCCTCACCTCCTCCATTCCCTGCACATCCACCACCGGCAGGTTGAACTGCTGCGGCGGCGAAATTGCCTGCACCGGCTGGCCGCCGGACAGGGTGAATGTAGTGCGCAGGGTTTCGTGGCGGCGGATGATCTCGGTCACCGCCCGCTCGAGGGCCGCTGGCGAGAGCGGCCCTTCGAAGCGCACCGCGA
>DASUNJ010000174.1:0-2571 GCA_036277235.1 Thermoanaerobaculia bacterium
CTCGACCTGGTCGGCAAGCAGGACAGGCTCTACTTCGCGCCGGGCAGCCAGTTCCGCTACAGCAACACGGGCTACGCCCTGCTGGCCCTGATCGTCGAGAAGGTCTCCGGCCGGTCGTTCGCGCAGTTCCTCGAGGAGAACATTTTCGACCCGCTGGGGATGGCCGGAACCGTGGCCTACGAGGAGGGTATTTCCAAAGTGGAGCGCCGGGCCTACGGGTATAGCGCGAAGGGCGGCGAGAGGGACGGCCGTTTCGAGCGCACCGACCAGAGCCTCACCAGCTCGGTCCTGGGGGACGGCGGCATCTACTCGTCGGTCGAGGACCTGTGGCTCTGGGACCAGGCCCTGTCCGGCACGCGCCTGCTGCCAGCCGAGACCCTGGCGATGGCCTTCCAGGCCGGCACGCCCACCTCGGACCAGCCCGACAGCGGCTACGGCTATGGCTGGTACGTGGCTTCGCACGGGGGGACGCGCAAGGTCTGGCACTACGGCGAGACCATCGGGTTCAGCACGTACCTGGCCCGCTACCCGGACAAGCGGCTCACGATCACCATGCTCACGAACCGGAACGACAACTTCCTCGGACCGACGGTGGATCGCATTGCCGATGTGATCCTCGCCACGCCGCGCGAATGATTAGTCTCCGTGGCGCGCTCCGTGGCACGATAACTGCGGCCGCGCTTCTGGCGACCGCCTGCGGGCGCGACACCTCACCCGGACGTTTCCCGGGCGCGCCGGTGATCCTCATCTCGGTCGATACCCTGCGTGCGGACCACCTCCCGGCCTACGGTTACCGCCAGGTCGAAACACCCAACATCGACGCACTGCGGCGCGATTCGGTCCTCTTCGAGCGCGTCTACAGCCATTGCCCGATGACGCTTCCTTCGCACGTCTCGATGTTCACCGGGTCGCTGCCCACCGAGCACGGCGTGCGGAACAACATCGGCTACCGGTTCGAAGGAGAGAAGTTCAGAACTCTCGCCGAGGAGCTGCGCGAGCGAGGCTACGCAGCGGGCGCCGCGGTGTCGTCCTACGTTCTGCGCTCCGACACCGGGATCGACGACGGCTTCGATTTCTACGAAGACTCGATCGCCGTCGCGACGGCGGGCGCGGCGAGCGAACACCAGCGCTCGGGTGGGGAGACGCTGAAGCACGCGCTGGCATGGATTCTGGGACACCGCGAGCAGCCTTTCTTTTTCTTCCTCCATCTCTACGAGCCGCACGCCCCCTACGATCCACCCGAGCCGTTCAAGAGCCGCTACCCGTCGGCTTACGACGGCGAGATCGCCGCTGCGGATGCCATCGTCGGCGAGCTGATCCGGTCGCTCAAGGCTTCCGGGCTCTACGATCCCGCGATCATCATCTTCACCTCGGATCACGGCGAGGGCTTGGAGGACCACGGCGAAGACCAGCATGGAATCCTGCTGTACCGCGAGGCGCTGTGGGTTCCGCTCCTGGTCAAGCTGCCGGGCTCGCACCAAGCCGATTCGATCAGCCGGCCCACGCCTCTGGCGCATCTCTTCGGCACGGTGCTGCGCCTGGCGGGAATCGACCTGCCTTCGCGCCCGGCTTCGTGGTTCGATGCTGAAGTCGAGGCTCGTCCCATCTACTCCGAGACGCTCTACCCGCGCATTCACCTCGGCTGGAGCGAGCTGCGGTCGCTGATCGACGGCCGCTATCACTACATCGAAGGGCCCAGTCCCGAGCTCTACGACCTGGAGCGTGATCCCGGTGAAACCAGAAATCTGATCGCGATCGAGCGCCGAGAGGCGTCACGGCTGCGGCAGGAGATGCAGGGCTATCCCGCAGCGGCCGAGAAGATCGGCGAGATCGACCCGGAGGACGCCAGAAAGCTGGCCGCTCTGGGATATGTGGGGGCGCCGCGCGAGCGTGGTCCAGGGCCGCTGCCGAACCCGCGCGACGAGGTCAAGAACCTCGCTCGCATCAAGGCGGCTTTCCGCCTCGCGGACGAGCGCCGGTTGGAGGAGGCGATCACGGCCTCGAGGAGCCTGCTGCAGGAGAACCCGAAGCTCCTGGACGTGTGGTCGAAGCTGGGAGAGGTCCTGGTGGAATCCGGCCGCTATGACGAAGCGATCGAGGCCTACCGGTCGGCGATGACTCAAGCCGAGCGCTTCTCGCCGGATCTCGCGCTCGCCCTGGGCTTCGCCTATCTCAAGAAGGGCGAGACGGCTCCGGCCGCGGCCCATGCCCGCCTCGCTCTCGCAACCAGTCCCCGCGAAGCGAACGAGCTCCTCGCCCGGGTCGCGCTCGAAGAGGGACGCTTCGACGCCGCGGAGGAGCACGTGAGGTCTGCCCTTCAGCGCGGCGACAGCCAGCCGGCGACGTTGCTGTTGCTCGCCGACGTCGAGCGGACCGCCGGGAGGCTCGATGCGGCGCTGCGGACGATCCAGGAGGCGGAGAGACGCGCGGAAGAGCTCGGGGTCGGGAGGCTGCAGGGAGCGGACTATCTGCGCGGCGACCTGCTGGCGCGCCTCGATCGGCCGGAGGAGGCGGCCGCCGCCTACCAGCGCGAGATCGCCAGCTTCCCGCAGCATCTGCAGGCCTACGCCA
>DASUNJ010000175.1:0-4518 GCA_036277235.1 Thermoanaerobaculia bacterium
GGTCGCCAAATCTTTGGAACCGTTCCGAACCTTTCCGGGCCGCTCCAAAATTTTCCGGACCGTTCCGAACTTTTCGGAGCCGTCGAAAAACTTCTGAAGCCGTTCCGGGACGATTGGGACGATCGCCGGGCTTCCTCGACCGTCCCGGAAGATTCCGGGCCGGTCCAGGATCTTTCGAGCCGTCGGTCACTTGAGGTAGCGGTTGAGAAACGCCAGGATGGCCTCGTAGGCCCGCTTCTGGCTCTCTTTTCGGCGGAAGCCGTGCCCTTCGTTTTCGAAGACGAGATATTCCACGGGGACGCCCCTTTTCTTCACCGCCTCGACGATCGAATCGGATTCCTGCTTCAGCACCCGCGGATCGTTCTCGCCCTGGAGGACGAGGAGCGGCTTCTCGATCTTGTCGGCGTGGAAGAGAGGGGACTTCTTGAGCAGGGTCTCGGCGTCCTTTTCCGGATCTCCGATCTCCTGGATCAGGGCGTCGCGCTCCGCTCCCCAATAGACGGGGATGCTCTCCATGGTCCGCTTCCAGTTGGAGATGCCGTAGACGTCGATGCCCACGGCGAATTCCTTCGGACGGAAGGCGAGCGCGGCGAGCGTCATGTAGCCGCCGTAGCTCGCGCCGTAGATGCCGATCCGGTCCGGATCGATCCAGCCGGTCGCGGCCAGCATCTTCTTGCTCGCCACGCAGTCGTCCAGGTCCGCGTCGCCGTGCTTGCGGTCGTCCATCGAGTAGAAGGTCTTGCCGTAGCCGCTGCTCCCCCGGTTGTTGATGTCGAAGACGGCGTAGCCGTGGTTCACGAGGTATTGGACCATGGGGTGGTAGCCGATCGCGGCCTGGCCGCCGGGGCCGCCGTGCACCTTGACGATCGCCGGCACCCGGCCCGCGGGCGACGCCTGGTGCGGCTTGTAGAGGATGCCGGGGATCTCGACGCCGTCGTAGGACTTGAAGCGGACGACCTTGCCCGCGACCAGGTCGGCCGGGTTGATGTCCGGGCCGAGGCTGCGCGTGAGCTGCCGGTCCTGGCCGGTCTTCAGGTCGCGGACGTAGAGGTTGGCCGGCGTGCCGCCGGATTCGGCGTAGTAGGCCATCCAGCGGCCGTCGCGGGAGATCTCGACGTTGGCCAGGAACGCATCCGGCACGCGCGGCAGCTCCAGGGGGCGCATGCCCGGCGCCTCGAACACGCGGATCTCCATGCGGGAGTCGGCGTTGACCGCGACCATCAGGTGCTTGCCCGAGCGCAGGAAGCCGGCCCCGGCCACGTCCCAGTCGGGGCGCAGCACCTCCTCGCGCCGCCCCGTGGCCAGGTCGTAGCGCATCAGGCGCTTGAACTCCGCCCCCTGATCGGTCGTGTAGTAGAGGCTCGCCCCGTCCGGGCTGAAGGTCTCGAAGGCGTTGTTCACCTTGGCGCCGGGCGGCTCGTCGGGGGTGAGGAGCGCGGTCTTGCCGGCCGTGCGGTCGTGCAGGTGGATGTCGTTGTCGGTCGTGCTCTGCGCCTTCCCGAGCGCCACATAGCGGCGGTCGGGCGAGACGCCGACCGGCAGGAAGCCGCCCGGGTTGGTGAACAGGAGCTTGCGCTCGTAGCCGTCAAGGGCGAGCTCGTACACGTCGAAGAGGCCCGGATCGCGCTCGTTGGATACGAAAAAGAGGGAGCGGTCGTCGGGCGACCAGCCCAGGAACTCGGCTTTGAGCTTCTCGCCCGGCGTGAGGTCGCGCACCTGCCCGTCCGGCGACTGCACGTACAGGTGCGTCAGCTCGTTGCCCCCCTGGTCGCTCGTGTAGAGGAAGCGCTCGTCGCGGGGGAACCAGCCGACGGCCCGGACGGCGCTCACCTTGGAGTCGGTGAGCTGCACCGGCGCGCCGCCGTCGACCGGGATGGCGAAGGCGTTGATGACCCCGGTCTGGTTGCTGCTCACCAGGATCTTGCGGCCGTCCGGGGAGAACGAGTCGCCCTCGTAGGCCGTGGTCGCGAGGAGCTGGTCGATCGTGTACTGGCGCACCTGCCGGGGTCCCGGGCTCTCAGCCAGGACAGGCACGGCGAGCGTCAGCAATCCAAGCGCGAGGAGACGGTTCATGGGAATCTCACTTTCTCGGCGTTCTCGTGATGGCCATCAGCCGGTGCGCCAGGCCCGCGAAGGCGGCGACCAGGACGACGAGCCCCACGATCACCCAGATGCGCCGGCCTTCGATGCCGGCGATCCAGGCGACATAGAGCGGACCGGCGAGGACGCCGAGGATCAGCGTCAGGCGCGAGCCCCAGCTCATCTTTGGACGGCTATCAGGCTCGGAGGGTTCGGGTTCCATTACTCCTGCTCCTGAAAAGTCGCGGCGAGCACTCCCGGCGCTCCCTGGGGATGGAGAGGGGCGGCTTCCAGCTCGCGGGTGATCTCCAGGCGGAGGATCGGCCGGCCTTCGATGATGTACTTGGCCTCATAGTGCGTGCGCGGCCCCTCGTCCCAGACGCTTTCGCGGCGCTCGACCCGGATGCCGGGATAGCCCGCCAGGATCTCGCGCACCAGCTCGCCGTATTCCAGAAAGTCGGTGGCAAACAGCAGGCGCCCGCCCGGCCGCACCAGCCCGATCACCAGGTCGAGCGTCTCCGGATCGAAAAGCCGCCGCTTGTGGTGGCGGTTCTTGGGCCAGGGGTCGGGGAAGTAGACATGCACCGCCGCGGCGAACCCGGTGGGCAGGACGGTCGAGATCAGGTAGAGGGCCTCGCCGCGCAGCGCCACCCAATTGGCGAGCCCCCGCTTGCGCGCCCGCTCCACGAAGTAGCGCCAGTACTCCGTGGCCAGCTCGATGCCCAGGAAACGGCGGCCGGGATCCTCCCCGCAACGGCGCAGGAGGTACTTTCCCTTGCCGAAGCCGATCTCCACCTCCCAATCTCCGTCTCCAGGGATCAATCGGTCGAGCGGGAGCGGCGCGCCCAGGTCGGCGAGCCCCTGGTCGCCGGCCAGGGTCGCCACCACGGCGGGCTGGATCACAGCAGGTCCCCGCGGCCCCGCGAAGCGAGCTCCTGGACGAGCTTCTTGACTTCCTGCGACCGCTCTTTGGGGATCACGAGCACGGAGTCCCCGGTGCGGACCACCACCAGGCCGCTCACCCCCAGCACGGCGATCGTTCCGGCATCGGAAAACAGCAGGTTGCCCTCGGACTCCAGGGCGAGCACGTCGCCCTTGCCGGTATTGCCCTGATCGTCGCGGGCCAGCACCTCGTCCAGGGCGGACCAGGAGCCGAGATCGCTCCAGCCGCAATCCAGGGGGAGAGTCGCGATCGAGTCCAGCTTCTCCATGACGGCGTAGTCGATGGAGTCGGCGGGCAGCCGCGGGTAGAGCTCGGCCACCTGATCCGGAGCGGCGGCGATGGCCTCCAGCCCCTGGTGCAGCTCGGGCTGAAAGCGCGCCAGCACGTCGAGCAGGGTGGTGCCGCGGAACAGGAAGATGCCGGCATTCCAGAGATGGTTGCCCGAGGCCACGTAGCGCTCGGCCGCGGCGAGGTCGGGCTTTTCCACGAAACGGCGGACCCGGCGGACAACATCCTCGTCCGGAGCCTCGTCCGGCTGCGGCTCCAGCTCCAAGTAGCCGTACCCCGTCTCGGGCCAGCGGGGAGTAACGCCGAGGGTCATGATCCGGTCCTCGCGCTTGACGGCGCGGGCGGCGCGGGCGAGCGAGTCGCGGAAGGCCGCGGGGTCACCCACCCTGTGATCCGAGGGGAGGACGACCACGACGTCGCGCCGCGTCTCGTCGGGCATGGAGCGCACCGACCAGCCGATGGCCGGGGCGGTGTTGCGCCCCTCGGGCTCCAGGAGGATCTGGTGCGGCGGTACATCGGGCAGCTCGCGGCGCACGTCCTCCGCGAGCATGCGGGTGGTGCAGACCCAGACCGCTTCAGGCTCGACGAGTGGACGGAGGCGGTCCACCGTATCGCGGAGGAGGCTGCGCTCGCCTTCCAGGGCCAGGAGCTGCTTGGGACGGCGCTTGCGGGATAGGGGCCAGAAGCGGGTGCCGCTCCCGCCGGCGAGGATCAGCGCCTGCATCCGGCTACGAGGATTCCTCCCCGATCTCCATCCCCATCACGTGGTAGCCGGCATCGACGTAGACCGTCTCGCCGGTGATGCCGCTGGAGAGCGGGGAGAGGAGGAAAAGGCCGAGGTTGCCGACCTCCTCGTGGGTGACGTTGCGGCCCAGGGGCGCCATGCCCCCGACCTTGCTGTACATCTTGACGAAGCCCGGGATGCTGCGCGCCGCGACCGTCTTGACCGGACCCGCCGACACCGCGTTGACGCGTACGTTCTTCTTGCCCAGGTCGTAGGCGAGGTAGCGCACGCTGGCCTCGAGCGCGCTCTTGGCGATGCCCATGACGTTGTACTTCGGCACCACCTTCTCCGCCGCGTAGTAGGTGAGGGTGACCAGCGAGCCGCCGTCGCCGAGCAACGGCTCGGCGTGCCGCGCCACCGCCACCAGCGAGTAGGCGGAGACCTCGAGCGCGGTCAGCCAGTCCTCGCGCGTGGTGTCGACGTA
>DASUNJ010000176.1:0-2369 GCA_036277235.1 Thermoanaerobaculia bacterium
GATGGTTGAGGAACATCTGGCTGTTGTCCTGTAGGAATGGCTCGACATACAGCGTGTCCTCTCCAGTCAGATTCTCCTCGATGTGGCGGTAGCGAACAGCTCCCGCAAAGTATCCATCTCCTAGCTCCTCAAGGTGACTCCCACCAGCCATCAACTTGTCGGCAACGAATCCTTTGGCATCCGGGTTCGCTCCAGGGACGCCTACCACAGCAACCGCTTGGATCGAGCATTGAAGATAGCCGGGAACCTTGAGCTGATTTGTCGCCTTTCTAAGAATCTTGATGATCTTCGTCTTGGCAAGGTCCGCGGTCAAAACGTCCGGGCCGTCCATTTTCGCGACGATTTGGAACACCGCGGGACGCAGCTCGACAAAGTCATCTTCTCCGTTGCTGAATTTCGCGCCACGCCGATCAAAAATGAATTCAAAGGACTGGTAGGAGTAGTCGCGGCTCAAGTCGGAGAAGATGCGCTGGAGATCGTCGCCGTCAAATGGCGGCAACGGCACCTGGCGCGGCTGCGGTACGAGCGCAACGACGAGTGACTTAAAGCTCGGCTCCATCCTCCCGAAATGTACATCCTAGGCGAAATCGGGCCTGAGACCAGTATCGAACTAGCGCCGGATGGCTAGGTTCATTGCTCAATCCGGCCTTCTGGCTATGGCTACGGGGTCTCGGTCGCTCTCGACGCGGCGAAAATCCTCGGTGAGGACGAGCTTGGCGATCACCGGCTGATTCCTAGTCCACGACCCAGACGCCGTGTTGGCGTGATCCGGAGATCGCTACCCAGCTTCCGCTGGACGTCTTGCAGCTGCCGCAGGCGCCGCTTGCTGGCGGGCGCTCTCGGCTCCTCGCTTCGCCTCCTGACCAAAGGCCCTGTTCGGGTCTTTGATGCCGTGCTGCTGTCGGTAGCGCTCGAGCTCGATGTGGGCGACACTGGCCCGACCCCGTGAAATCGGTCCGCCCCGTTTGAGAGTCCTTCCCGCCCGCGACAATGGGCAAAGGAGGACCGGCGCAGGTGAAGAGGCAAAGACACACCCCCGAGCAGATCATCCGCAAGCTGCGCACCGCGGAACAGATGCTCTCGGAGGGAAAGACGGCAGGGGAAGCGGCAAAGGCCTTGGAGGTCTCCGAGCAGACCCTGCACCGCTGGCGCAACACCTACGGCGGGATGAAGGCCGACGACGTCAAGCGGCTCAAGGAGCTGGAGAAGGAGAACCGCGAGCTCAAGCAGATCGTGGCCGACCAGACGCTCGACATCCGCGCCTACAAGGAGATCGCCAAGGGAAACTTCTGAGCCCGTCCCGGAGGCGCCGGGCGGTCTGCATGCTGCAGGACCGCCTCGGCCTCTCCGAGCGTCGGGCGTGCCGGATTGCCGGTCAGAACCGATCCACACAGCGCCATTGCCCGCAGATCACCCCAGAGGATCAAGCCTTGCGGGCTCGCCTGCGCAAGCTCTCCGAACAGCGGCCCCGCTGGGGCTACCGTCGAGCCCACGGCCAGCTGCTCGCCGAAGGCTTCTCGCTGAACCGCAAGCGGGTGCAGCGGATCTGGCGCGAGGAGGGCCTTCGCGTGCCTGCCAAGGCCAAGAAGCGCCGGCGCCTGGGCGAGTCCACCACGGCGGCCGACAGGCTCAAAGCCGAGTACCCCAACCACGTCTGGGCGCTCGACTTCCAGCACGACGCCACCAACGACGGCCGCGAGCTGAAGTTCTTGAACGTCGTCGACGAGTTCACCCGCGAGGCCCTGGCGATCGAGGTCGACCGCACGATCAACGCCGATGAGACTGTCCAGGTGCTCGAGCGCCTCACCGCCGAGCGGGGCGCCCCGGCCAACCTCCGCGCCGACAACGGCCCCGAGCTGACCGCCTGGGTGCTGCGCGAGTGGTGCCGCCTGGGCAAGACCGACACCGCCTACATCGAGCCGGGCTCGCCTTGGCAGAACGCCTACGTGGAGTCATTCAACGCTCGCCTGCGCGACGAGATGCTGAACGTCGAGGAGTTCACCTCTTTGGCCGAGGCCAAGGTCCTCGCCGCCGACTGGCGCTCCGACTACAACGCCAACCACCCTCACTCTGCCCTTGGCATGATGTCTCCCGCCCGATTCGCTGCCAGCTGGCAGCGAATCGGCAACACGAACCGTTCAATCAACCCCGGACTCTCACTCGGGGTGGACCGATGAACGGGGTCCGGTCAAGGCGGTTGAGGCGATCCGCAGCGAGCAGAACGAACAACGCTAGACGAGGAGGTCGTCGCCGGCAGCGCCCTCTCTTCGTCGAGGAGATGGAGCATTTCCCAATGCATCGGTGCATGCACGTCGACCAGCCCATCGCCGATGCAATTACCACCCCCCGATCTCTGGCGATCGTCGACC
>DASUNJ010000177.1:0-6674 GCA_036277235.1 Thermoanaerobaculia bacterium
ATCACCCGGCTGGTCTTGCGGACCGTGGCGAGAATCGCCTCGTCGTCGAGGGGCTTGACCGTGCGCAGGTCGAGGACTTCGAGATCGATGCCGTCGGCTTCCAGGCGCCCGGCGGCCTCCAGCGCGGCGTGAAGCATAGCACCGTAGGTGATCACGGACAGGTCGCGCCCGCTCCGCGCCAGGTTCGCCTTGCCGATCGGCACCACACCGTCCCCTTCCGCGATCTCTTCCTTGATCCGGCGGTAGAGGAACTTGTGCTCGAAGAACAGGACCGGGTTGGGATCGCGGATCGCGGCCTTGAGCAGGCCGCGGGCGTCCACTGCCGTGCCCGGCGCCACGATCTTCAAGCCGGGGCCGTGCTGGAAGATCGATTCCGGGTTCTGGCTGTGGAAGTTGGAGCTGCGCACGCCGCCGCCGGACGGGCCGCGCACCACCAGCGGCACGCTCTGCCCCCAGCGGTAGTGGTTGGGGCCGGCGAAGTTGTAGATCTGGTTGAAGGCGCAGGCGATGAAGTCGATGAATTGCATCTCGACGACCGGCCGCATGCCCATCATGGCGGCGCCGATGGCCGTGCCCACCATGGCCGATTCGCTGATCGGCGAGTCGATGACGCGCTCCGGCCCGAAACGCTCCAGCAGGCCGGCGGTCGCGCGGAAGGCGCCGCCGTAGATGCCGATGTCCTGGCCGATGAGGAAGACGCGCTCGTCCTGCTCCATCTCTTCCCAGAGCGCCTGGCGGATGGCTTCGATGTAGGTGATCATTCCGCCGCCTCCTCGGCATACACGCCCTCGAACGCGCGCTCCGGGGGCGGCATGGGCGAGGCGAGGGCCGCGTCCACTTCCCGGTTCAGCTCTTCGTCGATCTCGGCCACGACTTTCCGCAGCTCGTCCTCCGTCGCCATGCCGTTCGCAAGCAGGTGGCGCTCGAAGCGGTCGATGGGGTCCTTCTTCTTCCACTCTTCGAACAGCTCTTTGGGGACGTAGCCCGCGTCGTCGTGCTCGGCATGGCCTTTCATGCGGAAGGTCTTGGCCTCGATCAGCGTCGGTCCGGCGCCGCTGCGCGCCCGGTCGACCGCCCGTTTCGTGGCTTCGTAGACCGCCAGGACGTCGTTGCCGTCCACCATCTCGCCCGGGATGCCATAGGCCGCGGCCCGGGTGACGATGTTCTTCACCCGCATCTGTTTGGAGACGGGCGTGGAGTAGGCGTAGCCGTTGTGCTCGGCGATCAGGACGAACGGGACGTTGAGCACGGCGGCGAAGTTGAGCCCTTCGTGGAAGTCTCCCGTGGAGGTGCCGCCGTCGCCGATGTAGGTCAGGGCCACGATGTCTTTCTTCTGCATGCGGCCCGCCAGGGCGATCCCGGCCATGACCGGGATGAGCGCGCCGAGCATGGAGATCGGGGCGACGAGCCCGCGCTTGAGGTCGCCGAAGTGGGTGTTGACGTCCTTGCCGCCGGTGGGGCCGCCGCCTCTGGCCATGTACTGCATCATGACTTCGCGCGGCTGGACGCCGCGCACGAACATGGTGCCGAGGTTGCGGATGAGCGGCCCGACGATGTCCTGGGGACCCAGGGCGTAGGCGCTGCCCACGGAGATGGCTTCCTGGCCGCGGCTGGAGTAGAGGCCGCCCACCACCTTGCCCTGGCGGTAGAGGTTGCTCAGCCGGTCCTCGGTCATCCGGTTGAGCTTGAGGTACCGGTAGATCTCGAGCTGCGGCTCGCGGGGGAGGTCGGACGTCGCCAGCCGGTCGGCCGTCTCGTCGGCGACCGGATGGAGAGGACCCCAGTTCCTGCTCAGCTTTGCCATGGTCTTCCCGTGGGTATGGCCTCAGATATGGATCGTGTGGCCGTGGGCGCCGTGCGCCGCTTCCATGACCGCCTCGGAGAGCGTCGGATGGGCATGCATGGTGCGGAAGAGCTCTTCGTCGGTGCCTTCCATCTGGAGCGCCACGCACGCCTCGGCGATGATGTCGGTGGCGTGGGCGCCGATGATGTGTACCCCCAGGAGCTCGTCGTACTTCTTCTCGCGCACGACTTTCACGAAGCCCGCGCTCTTGCCGAGGATCTTCGCCTTGGCCAGCGCGGTCATCGGGAACTTGCCGGTCTGCACGTCGTAGCCCCGCTCCTTGGCCTTGGCCTCGGTGAGCCCCACGCTCGCCACCTCGGGCTCGCAGTAGGTGCAGGAGGGGACGCGGTCGTAGTTGATGGGCCGCACCGTCTGCCCCGCCATGTGCTCGGCGGCCAGGATGCCTTCGGCGGAGGCCACGTGCGCCAGCCACGGGGTGTTCACCACGTCGCCGATGGCGTAGATGTGGGGCACGGCCGTCTGCATCAACGGGTTGACCTTGATATAGCCGCGCTCCAGCTCGATGCCGAGCGCTTCGAGGCCCAGGTTTTCGGTGACCGGCTTGCGGCCGACCGCGACCAGGAGCTTCTCGGCGTCCAGGGTTTCGAGCTTGCCGTCCTTCTCGAGGTTCAGGCGCACGCCGGTGTCGATCGCCTCGAAGCCAGACATCTTGGTGCCGGCCATGACCTTGATCCCCCGCCGCCGGAGCTGCTTTTCGAGCTCGGCCGAGACCTCCTCGTCCTCGATGGGGAGGACGCGGGGGAGCATCTCGATCAGGGTGACCTTGGTGCCGAAGGAGTGATAGATGGAGGCGAACTCGGTGCCCACGGCGCCGGCGCCGAGCACGGCGAGGGAGCCGGGCACCTTGTCGAGCTCCAGGATGTGGTCGGAATTGAGCACGCGCTCGCCGTCCGACGGGGCGACGGGGATGTCCCGCGGCACGGAGCCGGTGGCGATCAGGATGTTCTTCGCGCCGTACGACTTCTTGCCGTCCTTGCCTTCGACCTCGACGTCGTGCGGGCCGGTGACGCGGCCGAAGCCCTGGAGCCAGGTGACCTTGTTCTTCTTGAACAGGCCCTCGATGCCGCGGGCGTTGCTGTCCACGACCTTGCGCTTGCGCTCCTGGGCGCGGCCGATGTCGAGCTTGGGCTCGCCCACGTCGATGCCCAGGGTGCCGGCCTCGCGGATCTCGTCCAGGACCGACGCGGTGTGCAGCAGCGCCTTGGTCGGGATGCATCCGCGGTGCAGGCAGGTGCCGCCGAGCTTGGGGTCCTTTTCCACCACCGCGGTCTTCAAACCGAGCTGACCGGCGCGGATGCCGGCGACGTAGCCGCCGGGACCGCTGCCGATGATGATCAGGTCGAACTCTTCTCGCGCCATTCTCCCCATCCCTTCTAGATATCAGGCGGTGACAGCCACGGGAGCAGTCTCAGGAACTGCCTTATAGCGTCCGGGCTTCTCTTCCACCAGCCGCGCGAAGGGGACGCCGGGATCGTGCTCGAACACGCAGAGCCAGTTGCCCTCGGCCGCGCGCGGCAGCCAGATCTTCTTGTTTTCCAGCGTCGTCAACGGGTACAGGTCGTAGCTCATGATCCAGGGGAAGGGGACGTGCGCCGAGGTCGGCGCCAGGTCGGCCCAGAACACCGCCCGATTGTCTCCTCCCCCATCTATCAGAACAATACACATGTCGGCGTTGTGCCCGGGGGTGCGCACGGCCTTGACCCCGGGGATCGGCTCGCCCTCGTCGCCGAACAGCTCGACCACCCCGGCCTCGAAAAGCGGCTCCCAGTTGCGCGGGTCGTAGCTCGCCCGGTCGCGCTCGTTCGGGTTGCGGGCGTGCTCGCCCTCCCCTCGCTGCAGCCAGTAGCGCGCGTTCGGAAAGGTCGGCACGATCCGGCCGGAGGAATCGAGCCGGGTGTTCCAGCCGCAGTGGTCGAAATGGAGATGGGAGAGGAGGACGTGGGTGACGTCTCCCAGCTCGTACCCGGCCCGGCGGATGGATTCGGGGAGCCGGACGGCGCCCGTCTCCATGCCGTAGTTCGCCTGGAACTTGGGATCGTGCTTGTCGCCGACGCCGGTGTCGATCAGGAGGAGGTCGCTGCCCCGGGCGACGAGCAGGCAGTTGGTCGCCATGCCGATGCGGTTGTGGTCGTCCGGCGGAAAGGCCTTCGACCAGAGCACCCGGGGAACCACACCGAACATGGCCCCGCCGTCCAGGCGGAAACCGCCATCGCTGACCACCGTCAGCTCGAATTCGCCCAGCCCTCTCACGGCGGGGAGTGTATAACGAAGACCTACTCCGGCACCCCCGCCTCCTCCACCATCCGCTGGTACTCCTCGGGCGACAGGTCCCCCATCCTCTTCATGAAGGCGACGATGGCCCAGAGCTCCTCGTCGGAGTGGGTCACTCCGAAGGCGGGCATGCCGGTCATCTTGATGCCGTTCTTGGTGACCCAGAACAGCTCGCCGGCATCCTCGTGGGATTCTTCGACCAGCAGCGGCGGCGCCGGGTTGAGCCCCTGGCCGGTCGGGGAGATCGGAACTCCCGGGGCACCGTGGCAAACGACGCACATCTCGTGGTACTCGATCATCCCCGTCCGGATCAGGCCCGGATCGTCCAGCGGCGGCGCCTGGACCTGCTCCGCGCGGCGGTGAACCGAGCTGTGCTGGGTGGTCTCCAGCGCCCATTGGATCAGCCCGGTGTCCGGGGTGGCGGCTGCCACGTCATAGATCCCCGAGTAGATGAACCCCAAGACCGCCAGGGCGAGGACGACCAGGACGAGCACCACGGTGACGACCGTCTTCATAGACTCCCTCCCCGAAAGATTGCAGGCGCGATTCATGCTATAGGAAAACCGCGTGAGCTCGAATGATCTGGCCATCGTGCTGTCGGGTGGCGGTGCCCGGGCTGCGTACCAGGCGGGCGTGCTGCGCGGTTTGGCCCGCCACCTGCCGGAAACCCGCTTCCCCGTCGTGGTCGGAGTCTCCGCGGGAGCGATCAACGCGGCTTTCATTGCCGCGCACCCGGGCACCCTGTTCGAAGCGGCGGACGAGCTCTGCCGGCTCTGGGCCGGTCTTCACGTCGAGAACATCTTCAGCCTCGACACCCCACTGCTGACGCGGAGCCTCCTCGCCTGGCTGCGCTGGGCGACCCGGCTGGGCTCGGGTGGTCCGCTCCTCGGCCCTGAGATCCGGGGCCTGGTGGACACCGAGCCGCTCCGCGACACCCTGCGCCGGGCCTGGGCCACCGTCGACGGCGAGATCATCGGCGTCGACCGCAACCTGCGGCAGGGCCGGCTCGAAGCGTTCGCCCTGATCACGCTCAACTACTCCACGGGCCAGACCGTCACCTGGGTCCAGGGCGGGGACCTGCAGCCCTGGACCGAGCCGCATCGGAAGGGTGTCCACACCCGCATGACCGTCGAGCACGTGATGGCCTCCGCGGCCCTGCCGCTCGTCTTCCCCGCCGTGCGCCTCGGACAGTCCTGGTACGGGGACGGTGGCGTCCGCCTGTCCGCCCCGCTCTCCCCGGCCATCCGGCTCGGCGCCTCGCGGGTGCTCGCCATCTCGACCCGCTACGAGCGCACCCTGGCAGAGGCCGACCGGCCGCAGATCGTCGGCTACCCGCCGCCGGCCCAGGTCCTCAGCCACCTCCTGGACTCGATCTTCCTCGACGTGCTGGACGAGGACGTCCGCCGTCTGAAGAGCCTGAATCCCCTGATCGAGAAGCTGCCCCCCGAAGACCGCAACGGCTTGCGGCCCGTGGACATCCGGGTGCTCCGCCCGTCGGAAGATCTGGGAAAGCTCTCGGCCGCCTACGAGCCGCAGCTCCCCGAGACCTTCCGCCTCCTCACCCGCAGCCTGGGCACCCGGCAGACCACCTCCCCCGACGTCCTGAGCTACCTGATGTTCCAGCCGGATTACCTGGAGCACCTGATCCGCATGGGAGAGGCGGACGCAGAAGCCCGCCTGCCGGCGCTGCGGGACCTGCTGGAGGGGGAGGCGGAAGAAAGGACGTAAAGGACGTAAAGGACGTAAAGGACAGGGAGCCGGATTACCCTGTCCTTGAGGTCCTTTTGGTCCTTTGAGTCCTTTAGGTCCTTACGGCAGCACGTCGAGACCGTCGACGTTGTCCGCCCCGATCAGCCCAAGCTGGCCAGAGTTGGCAAAGACGCAGAACCCGCCCGCGAAATCGGTCACGAAGATGTCGGCCGGGGAGGCGCCGATCATGGCCAGGGTCGCGGAGCCGGGGGCCAGCGAGAACAGGGCGAGGTCTACGCCCGGGTTGGCGGCACCGAGGGCCATGCGGTCCCATATCACCAGCGAGTCGATCTCGTCGGCCATGAGGAGACCCATCTGCGCGGGGAAGGAGAAGACGGCGAAACCGCCGGCGCCTGCCGGGCTGAAGTAGATGTCCGCCCCCGAGAAGACCAGGTTGGGACTGGCCGCATCCAGGCTGAAGTAGACGTCTGTGTCATGGACGTCGTCGCCGGTAAAGTCCAGCACGTCCAGCTCGACGGCGTCGATGTTGTCCTGGCCGGGGGCGACCGCGGCTCCGGCGGGCGCGGTGCGGCCCAGGTTGAACGCGGTCTGGTTGCGGTGCAGGAAGTGCGGCGCCGGGATCGCAACCGAGGCGCAGGCGCCCATGGCAGCGGCAGGGCTGGCACTGGTGATGGGCGTCCGCCAGAGATCGGAGGCCGCCTGGTTGTTCCCGGCCTCGACGCCGTAGGGCGTCCCCGCCACCCCTGTGCTGGCCCGGTTGCCGGAAAACACGAGGTAGTAGCTCAGGGTATCCGGAGTCAGGGTGTTCGCCGAGAGGCCGTCGATGTTG
>DASUNJ010000178.1:0-29395 GCA_036277235.1 Thermoanaerobaculia bacterium
GGTCCAATCGCGACGAAAAGCGGCCAATCTGCGACGAAGGTGTGCGACACGAGCCTCATGAGGCACATGTCTGTTACATATTGCGTCACAGACGCGGCATTTCTGAGTTGATCGGGGACGTGGAGGCAGATGTGCGCTGCGCATTGCGCCGTCTAAGAGACAAGGCAGAGGTGTCGGATGGATGTCCGTTTGTCATTGCGACGTCAATGCCTCGGCCGAACCTCGGAAGCCTGTCGTTGCGGGAATCTGCCGAGGGAAAGTCGCAATCCCTCCTTTTCTTGCGACATGGTGCGCGTCTGTCGAGCCGTGGACAGGGAGCTCTGCGACACTTGTTGCGCTTCCCGCGACACTACAGGCTACGCAGCTCCGCGGCGAAAATGCGCGCCGCCACGCTTCCCCAGTCGTAGCGCTCGCGGGCCAGACGGGCTCAGCGACGCTTTTGTGGCCAATGCTCTCGGGAACGTCTGGCACTTCCTCCTGGCACTTCCCCCGCCCGTGGGCCTTCCGGCGCTTCCTTCGAGGGCGCTTCCTTCGAGATTCAAGCGAATGACATTTCCGAAGTGTTTTCCGTTCCCTGTCCTTTTGAAATGGGGAGAGGTCCACGCTTCGTGCCCGAAGGCGGCGCCCTGGTGGAGGTGACCGTCCGGACGCACCAGTCCCGGCTGCTCCTGCGGCCCGGGCCTGCGGTCAACGAGATCATCCTCGGCGTGATGGGCCGGGCCCAGCGACTCTACGGGGTTCGTTGCTGCAGCCTGGTGTGCTTGTCAAACCACCTCCATGCCCTGCTGCAGGTTGACGATGCCCTGCAGCTCGCCCGCTTCATGCAGCACGTGGACGGCAACCTCTCTTCGGAGATCGGGCGGCCGGAGATCCACGACTGGCCGAACGCGATGTGGTCGCGGCGCTACCAGTCGATTCCGGTCAGCGCCGAGCCGGCGGCCCAGGTCGAGAGGCTCCGTTACCACCTTGCCCATGGGGTCAAGGAAGGGCTGGTCGACCAGGTAAAGCGGTGGCCGGGCGTGCACTTCGCCAAGTCGATCCTCGGAGGCAAACCCCTCAAGGGATTGTGGTTCAACCGGACGGAGGAGTTTGCCGCCAAGAATCGGGGGGAGGACTTCGGGCGTCTCAAGTACGCCGAGGAGGAGGAGCTGAAGCTGTCTCCGCTCCCTTGCTGGGCGGACCTGACGCCGGAGCAGTACCGGGAGCGGATCGCCGAGCTGGTGGAGGAGATCGAAGCGGAAGCGCGTGCAGACCGGAAGGCGAGAGGGGTCGAGCCCATGGGCGCCGAGGCGATCCTCCGGCAGGATCCTCATACCCGTCCGAACCAGACCAAGAAGTCGCCGGCGCCTGCCTGCCATGCGGCGAGCAAGGAGGCCCGGAAGACCTTCTGGGAGTCGTACTCCGCCTTCGTGGCCGACTTCCGGGAGGCCGCGGAGAAGCTCAAGGCGGGAGAGTGGCCGGTGAGATTCCCTCTGGGCTCGTTTCCGCCGGGCCTGCCCTTCGTGAGCGCCTATCCTGCCAGGCCTCCGTAATCCGCCCTTCCCGCCGTCTTGACCCTCACCTCTTCCGATCCGTCGCCGGCTTCGAGCTCTTGATCGAGGCGGGAAAGGGGAGGACTGCGCTTCGGCAGGCGCAGATGGCGTCTTGAAAGGCCGCAAGAGGGGCCGGCTGCCTGGATCGAGAGGGAGGAGGGGGGTGGTCGTCTTGGGAAAATCGCCTCGCGAAGCACAATGGCCGGGCTTCAGGCGCATCTGCCGCCGGATTACGCCCTCTTCTCTCGGAACGTCTGGCACTTCCTCCGAGGACAGGGGAGGACTGTCTTCTCAGGGAGAATCAGCGTCTCCGAGTGACCGCGACGACCTCCGGACAGTAATTTGGAGGGAGATCCCGTGATCAACGACTCTCCAGGCAGGGTTTAATACGAACTTCTCCAGATCCCGCGAGGCCTTGCCGCCGAGCTTACGCCCCCCCTTCTCCTGAATCTGGAACTTCTTTCTTGGGGCTCTACCCTCCTTCAGCCTTACGCCCTCATCTCCAATCCTTCACCGAGCCGACTATTCAAGGCAGCACTCATAGAGGTATGATAAGCCAGTGCCCGAGTGGAAGTATTCCAGTCATCTTGCCTCGCGTCCGGAATGCCCCCCTCCGGGGGCTCAGCCACATGAGCGTACTGCCTTTCGATTTGTTTGGAACCCTGTCGATCAGAGCAGCTTTATTCCTGTTGCTCTCACGTCTGGTAAAGCGCCTCGACGGACAAACCGGCAGAGTAAGCCCTCATGCTCGGCGTACGGCCTCTCCATGTTCTCTACTGAGGCACAAGCAAGGGCTCGCTTTGGCGAACTGGAACGAAATAATCGTGAGATTCGCAAGACGATCGGCTCACATCTTGCGAGCCTGGCGCTTACAACTGCTCACGGCGTTCAGACACCGGAGAGTTCGGCGGGTCACTTCGATCTACACGAGTACAAAGACACCGACTTGGTTTCTGTTGCCACCGTAGTGGGTGCGTTATGATGATGTCCAGCGAGCTTCGGGCTATACCACTGAGGCGCTTGCCGGTTGATCTTGAGCACGTTCGCGATCTTGAGGAATTCGACGGACCGCTCTTATCCGAGTTTCGAACCTCCGACGGAGATACATTTCTATACTACTGGTGCGACTGCAGCGAGCAGTCGAACCGGTGGCTCGTAGTTCGAACACCTAGGCAGGATCTGTTCCGCTACCTCGTGGGACGTGTCTCGCTACGGAGCCTCATTCGATACTGCCGCGATGGGTTCCTCTACATGGTGGATCTGGATGGTGATGCGACGGTACTATCGGCTTGGTTTGTCTACGCCGAGAATATTCCTGAGAACTACCTGCCGGGGCCAGAATCAATTCTACAGCCAGGGTCTGGTATAGAACCTGGTTTTCAGGATGTGTCTGTCGATCAGAAGTGGGATTATGAACAGGTTTCTGCGTATCCTCGGAAGTACCTCCAGGCCTACGCGTTTCATACGGCATTCGGTCCTGGAGGTAATCCCGAAACTCTGAAAGTCGATTATCGACTAACGCGCGGCTGGATTTTCCATACACTATTCGAGAGGATGCGCACCAACGCACCGCCAGCTCGGCGCGCGAGTCTTGAAGCAGTCGCCTTCGCCTCTCCTGGATATCTTCGCTTCCGCGTTGACTCGGTTATCGCCGCAGGCCTGCGGGACTCCGTGGTGCAGTACTTGGATCACAGGGAAGGGCTTCGGCAAATGATCGAAGAGTTGCGGGCTTGGGTCAACCGGCACTACGATCTAGAGGAAGGTGCTGTGAGACAACTGATTCGGGATGCGTCCGAGTCCGTCGGCATCGACGGCTCGGCTTTGTTGAGACATATCGACACCATTGAACATGCCGGTAAGGTGCTTATCAGCTATTTAGCGCGGCTCGAGTATCTTGCCACCAATCAAGAGGATCACACGGCAATGCTTGTGGGTCTGCCAGTTGACAACGAGTAGCTGTCTGGTCGGCTTCTCGGGAACGTCACGTCGAGAACCCCCGGCGTCCGACTTCGGTGCCGAGGTGTCAGACAGTTCCGGGCCAGAGGAAATGCCAGACGGTAGTTATAGCGCCAGTATACCGTGACGGGGCTGCCTCCCCTTTTTTACTACTGGCAACTTACGGCCGAGATCTGCCTTGTCTAACTTAGGAAGCCTTGAAGGTTCACCTCGAAGACTTATTGGTATCTATCGTTTTGACGCGTATAAAACAAGCAGCGTAAGATCAGCCGATTATATGGAGATGCCTATTCCTAAGCAGGTGCCATCTTCATCAGGACAAGGCTGCCAGCACTCCAAAACTGCGTAGTCTAGAAGGAGATTCGCATGCGAATGAAAGCCGTAGAGGAGTCGCTGGAGAAATACCTGGTTCGAAGCATTCTGATAGTCGATTCTGATCAGGCCTCGGTAGGTCAGTTGGCTGGAATCCTCGCTACTTTGAAAGGAGAGCCAAATAGCGGTGAGATAATCGCCGCGAGTGTGTCTTCTCTTGCTGAGACACTAGTATATATAGAAGAAAAGAGTCCCTATATTGTAATTATCGACCCGCAAGTAGATTCATTCGTAAATACCGTTTCCTTTCTAGAGGCAATGCGCCAAAGCCACTCCCACATTACCTGGGTAATTAATACGCGGGACCATTGGTGGAGCGAGCACGAGCAAGCCTTAAGCAGTCATGTTTTTGGCGGTAGGCTGAGAGATTATTACACTCTGACGAAGAATCGACCCTATAATCAATTGAGGATAGATTTTTTAAACGTGCTATCCAACTGTCAATGTGATTTGATTCTAACACTATTTGGCGAGACGACAGAGGACCTTCAGTCGCAGGCTTTTGGAAGGATGACCAAGAGGCAGGTGGCGAAGTTTACGGGGAAGGCCTTTAACGCATTGCGATCATTGAACAAGGCAAGTATAGCAAAGCCTGGGCGTGGCGACATCGCTTTCGTTTCCATGAGGTATACTGACCCGCAGCGAGATCTCTACACGCTCGTGATCGAGCCGGTCCTAAAAGGGGAAGGGCTGGTTCCAATTCTGATCGAGCGGGAATTTCCATCGCACAGGTCGATTCCCCAGGAGATTACAGACAAAATTGAGCAGTGCAGCATATTCGTTGCTGACATCACTGGTTTGCGTCCTGACGTAATGATGGAAGTCGGGGCTGCACAAATACTGCAGAAGACTTGTATATTCCTTGCTGACGAACGCGAACTGCCCCTTAATGAAATACCGTTTATGCTTAAGCCAATAAGGATCGAGTTCTATTCCTCAGAGAAGGAACTCATGAAGAAATTGAAGGCCGCCGTAGTTGCACTGAAGAACCGGAGATAGAGATGCGCTTTGCCCAACCAGATTTTCCGCTTAGCTTAGACGGCCTTGTAGCAATGCTGCAGCAGAACGACATCAGTTCGACATACCGGCTGCTAGGTTATGACTATATGTCAGAGATGGAATTTCAGACGTGCAGCCAAGGTGTCGATTCAGCTCAGCGAGCCGCTTTTTTCAGGAGGTTGGCACTCACGAGGCGTATATCAGCGAATGAAGTGAGACGCCTGTTCAATCAAATCAATACATTCTACGCGGAGACATGGGCCTTGGATCACTTGGAAGTGCCGCCGCAGCACCTTGTGCTAAAGTGCAACGAGCTGGTACTCTTTCAACAAGGCAAATCCGTGGGGCTCAGGAAGAGCGCCATTGTGTTTGGGACTCGGCAGGACTTGGACTTTCTTGATCCCCGGCGTCAATTCAAAGTTCTTCGAGGCATCTCTCCAAGGCTGCTGAGTCAGGCACTTCTTGATTGGAATAACTCTATCCTCAAGGCAGACAAAAATGAGAATAATGCCGTCGCTTTGGCTATGGCATTCATTGCTATACACCCCTTCAGTGACGGGAACGGTCGGATCGCCAGAATGGTTTTTACCTGGCTTATGAGGCGCTGGCTGTCGAGTCATTGTTGGTTGGCCGAAGACAGCGATGGCGAGTTCCTGCGCCTGGGTACAGGATTGCAAAGTACGGAACATAAAATGGCAAAATTTCTGCTGTCGCTCTGTGGCGGTTATAACAGGGTAAGCTACGGAACTCTAACTGACACCGACAGTGAAGACGATAAGGCGCACGAGATAATGCAGCGCAACCTGCAACACTTGGGGGCCTTAACTCAGACGACGGAATTTCTGGATCTTGTTGAGCATCTTAGGGCTGGACATCATTTGATCGATGAGACCCCGCGTTTTCAATCGCTTCGTCACTTCCTTGCTTGACCACCAGAGTAACTTTCAAGTGACTTCTTTGGTCTAGTTGGGCCGGGTATGGAGATCCTGTCTTTCGACGGCCGCAGATCCAGCTTCAGGAGGGCAACGCGGGCGGGCACGATAGGCGGGCCACCGGGAATTTCTTGGTCTGATTCGGACGGGGTGTTGATCTGTCTGAGGATCGCCTCGACTCCAGCGGTTCGAGCCCGGTTGGCCCAGGCTTCCGCCCTCGCTTTCCTCGACCAGGCCCGCCATCCGCTCTCCCGGTACTGCCCCGAGTCAGGTCCGCCCAGCAGGCGAGCGGCAACAGCACCCGGTCCTCCTCAAGAGCCGTCCGATCCCCCTGTGCAAAGCCGCCTGAACATGCTAGCCTGCCCCGCAAACTGAGAGAGCTCGGGCCGCTCATCGCCGTTCCGGCGTCGGCTGGCAAGGTGTTGCCTTGCTAGCCGCCATTGGGCGACTCTGCCGTCGCTGGGCCGACGCACACGGACCTTCACTGTGAAAGGAGTCACCGGATGCCAAAGAGCTGCATCATTAGCATCAACGACAAGCCTGGCCAGACCTTCGCGGAATTCAGCCCGCAGAGCCAGACGGTTGCCCCTGGAGATCTCATCAACTGGCGCAACAACACGAGCAAAGCGCACAGGCTGGTCCTCAAGGCCAAGCCTGAAGTGACCTGGGTCGACGAGATCCCCGGGAAGCTGCCCGATCAGCCGGCTCCGACTTCGCAGCAGGGCGTATCGTTCAGCAAGGCCACTACGCCGGGGCTGCCGGTCCAATACATGTGTGCCTTCCATCCGGAAGAAATCGGCGAGATCATCGCGCAATGAAGGGAGCCGGCAAATGCAAGAGACCAAGACAGTAAAAATGACAGTCGCCGCGGTGGTCGCAGTCCTCGCCCTCACATTCCTCCTTCCGCCCGCGCAAGCGCAGACGGCGCCGATCTGCGCCGGTCAGCCTCTCCCGACCGTGGGCCAGATCACGAGCAATGAGAACAAATTGCAGGCCGTGATCAAGGTCGTGAATGGGGAGCGGACCGTGCCAGGAAGCACCTCGCCGCAGATGCTGCGGTATTTCGAGGGCTACAATCCAGCGGATCCGAGCCAGAAGTGGCCGGTGACACCGGGCGCTGCCGGCCCCGGCCCGACGCTTCGTGCCGAGATCGGCGACATCGTCCAGATCACGCTCCTCAATCAGGTCAAAGTCGAGGATTTCGCCGGCACGCTCGATGCGGGCATCGAGGGGCGTACCACCGGTTGTGACGAATCCAGGAAGCTCAATTCGGACGGCACGGTGTCGGTCCAGAACTTCTATCCCGCGGACGACAAGTACCCAAACTGCTTCCATGCCTCGAGCTCGGCGAACCTCCACTTCCATGGCACCCACGTCACCCCGTCGACCACCGGGGACAACGTTCTGATCACCGTGCGGCCAAACCCGAAGGTGACGGAGGAGGACGTCCGGGAGTCGTTCCAGGAGATCTTCAAGCGCTGCGCTCTGGGCGAGGAGCCGCAGAGGTGGGAAGACCTCCCACAGGCGTGGCGAGACGATCAGAGGAAGCTTCTCAAGGAGTATGACGAAACGGCGCCGTACATAGGGCCGGGCCGAAACCCGAACGGGCATGGCCTTCCATCTGATCTGCAACTCTGGCCGAAGAACGAGACTGCGATCGCCCACGGTTTGTGGCCGCAGTATTACAGCGGTTCCTACCCATCTTGCTTCCAGATTCCGAAGTACACGGAGGACAATAGCGGCGAGTCCAACGTCCGGATGGGCCAATCTCCCGGGACCCACTGGTACCACTCGCACAAGCATGGCTCGACTTCGCTCAACCTGTTCAACGGGCTCGCCGGCGCTTTCATCATCACGGACAACAGCCCCACCGGATACGATGGCAAGCTGCAGTCGTTCTACGGCGGAAAGCTGGAGGAAAAGGTCCTCGTCATCCAGCAGTTTACGACCGTGTTGAATCTGATGAGCGCAAACACGGGTGCAACGGGGCCGCCACTGGCCATCAACGGCGAGCGTGTTCCCGCGATCACGATGCAGCCGGGCCAGGTTCAACTGTGGCGCATGGTCAACGCCACGGTGCAGGGATTCGTCAATGCCAAGTTTGTGACCACGGGAGGCGCGGGCATCGCCTTCAAACAGACCGCGCAGGACGGCGTTCAACTCGCCTGGAAAAGCTACAGTGACCCGCAGAACGGGAAGCAAGCCATCGAGCTCTCGCCGGCGAACCGGGTCGACCTGCTCGTCCAGGCGCCGGCCGAGCCGGGCTGCTACGTGCTGCAGGATGCCGTGCTCGGCCCGATCCTCAATGTCACCGTCAAGGGTGATCCGGTCAGCCCTGCGAAAGGGTTCCCGGTGGCGGAGGGTGATTATCCGATCCAGCCGGAATTTCTGGCGGACATCGATCCGAGCACGGTCCGGCTCCGGCGGGAAGTCACCTTCGGCTCGCAAAGAGCTGCCGCACCTCCCAACGGCCGTTCCCTGCGTCAGTTCACCATCGACGGCAAGCAGTTCGTGGATCAGGTCATCAATCAGGTGATGCTGCTCGACAGCGCGGAAGAGTGGACGCTCTACAGCACGGACAACGTGAATACCGCCAACATCGTAGGGCACCCCTTCCACATCCACATCAACCCGTTCCAGATCTTCGAGGTCTTCGATCCCAACACGATGACGGAGCCGCTGAAGCTGTCGCCGCCGTTCGTGTGGTGGGATACGTTCGCCATTCCGCAGGGCAAGGAGGTCGTCGGCGAGAACGGCGAGAAGGTGGTTATCCCCGGCTTCTTCAAGATGCGCAGCCGCTTCGTCGATTTCACCGGCCAGTTTGTGCAGCACTGCCACATCCTGGCGCACGAAGACCGCGGCATGATGCAACTGCTCGAGGTCGTCAACAACAAGACCGTCCTCACCCACCACTGACCTGCAGCGCAGTTTCTGGTACTCCCCGCTGGAAGAGATTCCAGCGGGGGCCAGGCCTGGTTTCAGAAGCTCGTGCCGATGCTGAACTTGAGCTCTTCGAAGTCATCCTGCGGCCGTGGATCGAGGTTCTTGGCGTAGATGAAGCGCAGCGGCGCGCCGAGCATCGGCACCAGGACGCGGAGCTCCACTCCGGCCGTGGCGCGCAGGTCTGACAGGTCGAACGGCTGGCCCTCTCCGAAGACGTTGCCCGCATCCGTGAACAGCAGCAGGCGGAACGGCCCGCCAAGCAGGAAGTGATACTCCAGGTTGAGCTGGACGAAGCTGTCGCCGCCAAGGATGGCCCTGTTCGCGTCCCGCCGAGGATTGCCCTCGGAATCCCGCAGGTAGATCGATCGCGGTTCGTGGCCGCGGATGCTGTTTTCGCCGCCGAGGAAGTAACGCTCGAGGGGTGGGATGCCGTAGCCGTCGAAGGAGTCGATCAAGCCCGCCTTCGCGTTGAACGCCAGCACCGAGCGGATGGGTGAGTCGTTGATCGGCTGAAAAATGCTGAACGCCGCCTCCGGCCGGATGAAGTAGTTGTCACCACCCAGGAAACCGCCCGCGTATTCCATCGACAGGGACAGCCTCTTGCCGCGGCTCGTATCAAACGGATTGTCCCGGCTGTCGTAAACGTACATGGGCCGCAACGAGGAATTGTCGATGAATGCCCGGGCCGTACCGATGGTCTCGTCGGCCAGAAGGACGTTGTACCGGTCGTCGTAGCGTGAGCGGTTGTAGCTGAGGCTCGCGGAGTGGAAGAGCCTGAAGTTGCGCCCATAGCTGACCACTCCGCCCTGGCTGTCGCGCGCGTAATAGTCAAGGTCCGCAACACGGCCATACTCGTAGGCCTGATCGTAAGCGCGGAGGCCCAGGCTCTGGGGCCGGTCGAGAAACCAGGGCACGGAGTAGGAGAGCTCGAAGGAGTCGCTCCGTTCGCCGGACTGGAAGGAGGCGCCCAGGTGCTCGCCGCGTCCGAGGAAGTTCTTGGTGTTGACGCCGAACTGGCCGAAGAAGCTGTCCTGCTCGCTCCAGCCGCCGCCAAATTGCAGCTCGGTGCGCTCCGCCTCGTCGCCCTGGAAGAGGATGTTGACGGTCTTGCGTTCCGAGTCGGTGTCGATCTCGACGGGATCTTCTTCCTTCAGCTTGAAGTAGCCGAGCTGGTTGACCTTGAGAACGCTGTTGCGCAGGGCCGTGAGGCTCATCAGGCCGCCCTCGTAGAGCCGCAGCTCGCGGCGCAGCACCTTGTCATTGGTGAGGTCGTTGCCCTCGAACTCGATGCGGCCCACCTTGAACTGTTCGCCCTCCTGCACGTGCACCACCAGGTCCGCGATATTGGCGATATTGCCTTCGCGCTCGATGATCTCGGGCTCGACGTTGGCGAAGATGTAGCCGGTGTCGTGATAGGCGTCGGCGATCCTCTTGACGCCGTCGGCGATCACTTTTGAGCGCAGCCAGCCGCTTGTCTCCTGGGTGAACACCTGCATCAGCAATGGATCGGAATGGATTTGGTTGCCTTCGATCGTCACCTGGCCGAACTTCCAGCGCTCTCCTTCTTCGATCGGCACGGTGATGGACAGGCGGCGCTCCGGGTCCACTTCGATTCTGGGATCGCCGATGACCGCGTTCTTGTAACCGGAGGAGCGATAGAGGTCGCGGAGCTTGTCGAGGTCCTCCTGGAGCTTGGCCGGATCGTAAACGTCCTTCTTGGCGATGCGGGTGATCAGGCCGCTCTCCTTGGTCTTCTTCATCGTCAGCCGCAGACGCAGGTCGTTGTAAACCGTGTTGCCCTCGAAATCGATGTCGGAGATGCGCACGCGGTTGCCCTCGTCCACGGTGAAGGCCACCTTCTTCTCGCTGGGGCCGACATCCTCGACAACGTACTGGGCGGCGGCGAAACGGTACCCTTTCTCGCCGTACATCTCCTCGATCAGCGTCTTGATGCGCTGCAGGTCGCCCAGGGAGAGGGGCTCGCCTTCGCGCACCTGGATGCGCCGGCTGCTCATCTTGTCCTGCAAGTCGGTCGTGGTGATCCGCTTCAAGCCCGCGTAGTCGATCGAGCGCACGATGGGACGTTCCGAGATCGTGATCTGCAGGCGGACTCCCACCGGCGTGGGGAAGCTCTCGACCTCGACGGCGTCCACCAGGTTGCGGGCCCAGAGCTCCTTGATGTGGCGGTTGAGAGCTTCTTCGTCCAGCGGCTGGCCCGGCGCGAGCCCGAGGTAATGGAGGAGCGTTTCCTCGGAGAGGGTCTTCAGCCCCCGGATCTCGATGGATTCGATGGTCTGGACCGGAGAGCTGCCGGCTAGAAGCAAGGGCAAAAGCGAGGGAAGAAGCAGTGCGATGAGAGCGGACATGCCCGTGGGTCAAGGCACGCCCCGTGCCGCTGCCGGGTTCCAGGGGTAAGTCGTTCAAGGAAGGAGGTTTATGCCTTCAGGCCGCGCGCTAGGGATAGGGCTGCGAGTGTCGAGAAAATCGGACAGGTGTGCGAGAGAGCGACCAGCGCGTCTGCTAGTATGCCGGCGATCCTCTTGTAGGGAAGGAGCTTTCATGGACAACCAGATTCCGCAGTTCCCGCGGGTGCGTCAGTTCCGCCGGCCGCGTGTTCCGGGACGGATTCTCGGCCGGCTGATCCTCGGCCTCATTGCCGTCATCATCCTGTTCACGACATGGTTCACCATCGATCCCGAGGAGGCGGGGCTCGTGCTTCGCTTCGGCCGGTTCGCGCGCCAGGTCCGCTCGGGCTTGCACATGAAGTTTCCCTACCCGATCGAAACCGTCGTCAAGGTTCCGGTCGAGCGGCAGTTGAAGGAGGAGTTCGGCTTCCGCACCACGGAGACCGGAGGGGGCCGCTCGTCGTACACCACTGCCGATTTCGAGTCGGAGTCGCTGATGCTGACCGGCGACCTGAACGTGGCGGTCGTCGAGTGGACTGCGCAGTTCCGCGTCCGCGATCCGTACAAGTATCTCTTCAAGGTGAGAAACGTACGCAAGACGTTCCGTGACATGAACGAAACGATCATGCGCGAGGTGGTCGGCGACCGCAGTGTCAACGAGGTGCTGACGGTCGGCCGCCAGGAGATCGCCGCCGAGGTGGAGCAGCAACTGCAGTTGCTCTGCGATCAATATGAGAACGGAATCAAGGTCGAGCAGATCGTGCTGCAGGACGTGAACCCGCCGGACGCCGTCAAGCCGTCCTTCAACGAGGTCAACCAGGCGCAGCAGGAGCGGGAGAAGCTGATCAACCAGGCGCGGGCCGACTACAACCAGACGATTCCGCGGGCCAGCGGGCGGGCGGAGCAGACCATCGAGCAGGCGGAGGGCTTTGCCACGGACCGCGTCAACCGCGCCCGCGGCGACGCGGAGCTGTTCATTCAGGTCCACGCAGCGTATCAACGCGCGCCGGAGGTGACGCGGCGCCGCATGTACCTCGAAACCATGAGCCAGATCTATCCCAAGGTGAAGAGAAAGATCGTGCTCGACGACAAGCTCAAGGGCGTCCTCCCGCTCCTTCCGCTTCAGGGTCAGACGGAGGTCAAGCCGTGAAACCGATCAAGTTTGCACTCATCGCCGTCGTCGCGCTCACCATCGTCGCCGTGCTTTCGGGCGCGCTTTTCGTCGTCAAGGAGACGGAGCAGGTCGTCCTCACGCAATTTGGCAAGCCGGTCGGAAAACCGATCAACACGCCGGGGTTGAAGCTGAAGATGCCCTTCGTGCAAAAGGCGCACGCGTTCGAGAAGCGCTTTCTCGAATGGGACGGCGATCCGAACCAGATCCCTACCAAGGACAAGCGCTTCATCTGGGTCGACACGTACGCGCGCTGGCGCATCACGGACCCTCTGCTGTTCTTTCAACGGCTGCACGACGAGGAGGGCGCGCAGTCGCGGCTCGACGACATTCTCGACGGCGAGACGCGGAACACGATCGCCAAGCACGAGCTGATCGACCTCGTCCGGTCGACGAACCGGCCGTTCGTCGTCGCGGAGGACATCGCCGAGCTGAGCCAGCCGGAGGCTGCCGAGCGGGTCGAATTCGGCCGCGACAAGCTGACGGCGGAGGTGCTCCTGAACGCCCGCCGCCGCACCGGAGACCTCGGTATCGAGATCCTCGACTTCCGCATCAAGCAGATCAACTACGTCGACGAGGTGCGGCAGGAGGTCTACGCGCGCATGATCTCGGAGCGCAAGCGGATCGCGGAGCGCTATCGCTCCGAGGGCGCAGGCGAGGCGGCGCGGATCGCGGGAGAGAAGGACCGGCAGCTTCGGGTCATCGAATCGGAGGCCTACCGCACCGCGCAGGAGATCCAGGGCAAGGCCGACGCCGCGGCAGCCGACATCTATGCCGCGGCCTACAACCGCGATCCCGACTTCTACCGCTTCCTCAAGTCGATGGGAACGCTCCAGGAGAGCTTCGACGGGGAGACGGTGTTGGTGCTGTCGACCGAGAACGAGCTGCTGCGCTATTTGAACGCTCCGCGATAACGCAGAGCAGGTAGGAAGCACAGTTTCTGGTAGGCCCTTTGGAAGAGACCCCCAGCGGGTGGTACCTGTGGTACCTTTTGGGGGTGTCGCCCCTCTTCCCCCGCCGACCGTCCCGGCCCCGGAACACGATCGTCCAGCAGGGCCTTTTGGACTTCGGTGAGCCTCTCGCGCAGGAGCCCCTCACCCCCCGACCCCCTCTCCCATCCCCTCCCACCATCCGGGAGAGGGGGAGAGATCTAAAAGGCACCCCTCTCCCGGGGGATGGGAGGGCGACGGGAGAGGGGACGGGGGTGAGGGGTCCCCTCCGGATTGGCGTCTTGGGCTCGGGCAGCGGCGGCAACTCCGTGGTCGTCGAGTCGGGTCCGAACCGGCTGCTGATCGACGCCGGGTTCTCCTGCCGCGAGCTGATGCGGCGGATGAAGACGCTCGACTTCGACCCGGCGACGTTGGGAGGGCTCGTCCTCACCCATGAGCACGTGGACCACTGCCGCGGCGCGGACCGCCTGGCTCACAAGCTCAAGATCCCGGTCTATGCCACGAAGGGCACTCTCGCCGGCACCCGCCTGCGGCAGGAGGTGCATCTGTCTGCCGTGACCCGGGGGATCCTGAGGTCGGGAGAGCCGCGCGAGATCGCGGGGTTCCTGGTCGAGCCGTTCTCGCTGCCGCACGACGCGCGCGAGCCGATCGGCATGGTGGTGGAGGACTCTCTCGGCAGGAGGGTGGGGCTGGTGGCCGACGTCGGATGCCGGACCAGCCTCGCCTGGGGAAGGCTGCGGGACGTGGACGTCCTGATCCTGGAGACGAACCACGATCTCGACATGCTGCGCAACGGCCCTTATCCCTGGATGCTCAAGCAGAGGATCGCCAGCCGGCACGGTCACCTTTCGAACCGCGATGCCGCCGACGGCCTCCCCGAGCTGATGGGCGACCGCCTGCGCTGGGTGGTCCTGTACCACCTTTCCGAGACCAACAACCTGCCCGCTCTCGCCGCCTCGGCGATCGGAGAGGTTCTCGACCGCGAGCGGTGCCCGGCGCGCATGGCCGTGACCGCGCAGGATCACCCCTATCCCTGGCTGGAGGTGACGGTTTGAAGGCAAGAGTGACGGTCTATCCGCGCCGCGAGATCCTGGACCCCCAGGGAAAAGCCATCCGCGATGCGCTCTCCCGTGTCGGTTTTCCGGGCGTCGAGGACGTCCGCGCCGGCAAGAGCTTCGAGATCAAGCTGAGCACCGACGATCCCGACCGCGCCAACCGCGAGCTGCGCGACATGTGCGAGAAGCTCCTCGCCAACACGGTGGTGGAGGACTACTCCGTGGAGCTGCTCTCGTGAAGGCGGGCGTCGTCGTCTTCCCGGGTAGCAATTGCGATCATGACGCCTACCACGCACTCAAGCACGTGGTGAAGCAAGACACGACCTTCCTCTGGCACCAGGATGAAGATCTCCAGGGCTGCGACCTCGTCGTAATCCCGGGCGGGTTCTCCTATGGCGATTACCTGCGCGCCGGGGCCGTGGCGTCGCTCTCGCCGGTCATGACGGCGGTCAAGCGCCATGCCGAAGCCGGCGGGCTCGTGCTCGGCATTTGCAACGGTTTTCAGATCCTCCTGGAAGCCGGGCTCCTCCCCGGCGCCATGCGGCGCAACCAGAACCTCCGCTTTCTCTGCCGCGACGTGTACCTCAAGGTCGAGCGCAACGACCTGCCGTTCACCCGGCATTTCGAGGTCGGCCAGATCCTGCGCATGCCCATCGCCCACGCCGAGGGGAACTACGAGGATTCCCGCGAGAAGCTCGACCGCCTCGATGCGGCGCGCCAGGTGGTCTTCCGCTATGTGGCTCCGGACGGTTCCCCTGCAACGGACGACCAGTGGAATCCGAACGGCTCGGCCCGGGCGATCGCCGGGATTTGCAACGAGGGCGGCAACGTGCTCGGCATGATGCCCCACCCGGAGCGCTGCTCGGAGGAAATCCTGGGCAACACGGATGGGCTCGGACTGTTCGCGAGCCTGGTCGAGTCAGGCGTGGAGGCCGTTCGGTGATGGTTCAGGAGCCGGAGGTCTCTCCGGAGATCGCCCGCACTCTCGGCGTGACCGCCGAGGAGTACGAGCGGCTGCAGAGGATCCTGGGCCGCGATCCGAACTGGACCGAGCTCGGCATCACCTCCGCCCTCTGGTCCGAGCACTGCTCGTACAAGTCCTCCAAGGTCTACCTGCGGGAGTTTCCGACTTCGGGGCCGCACGTGCTCCAGGGTCCGGGCGAGAACGCGGGCGTCGTGGACGTGGGGCACGGCTGGGTGGCGGTCTTCAAGATGGAGTCGCACAACCATCCGAGCTTCATCGAGCCCTATCAGGGATCGATGACCGGCGTGGGCGGCATCCTGCGCGACATCTTCACCATGGGCGCGCGCCCGATCGCCTGCATGGATTCCCTGCGCTTCGGCGAGATCGACGCGCCGCGCATGCGCTTCCTGATCGACGGCGTGGTGCGGGGCATCGGCGACTATGGAAATTGCGTGGGCATCCCCACGGTCGGCGGCGAGACCGGGTTCCATCGCTGCTACAACGGCAACATCCTGGTCAACGCGTTCGCCCTCGGGGTCGCCAAGCGCGATCAGATCTTCAACGCCCGGGCGAGCGGCGTGGGCAATCCGATCCTCTACGTGGGCAGCCGCACGGGGCGGGACGGCATCCATGGCGCCACCATGGCCTCGGAGTCGTTCGATTCGGAGAGCGAGCAGAAGCGGCCGACGGTCCAGGTGGGCGATCCGTTCACCGAGAAGGTCCTCCTGGAAGCCTGCCTGGAAGCCATGCGCACCGGCGCGATCGTGGCCATCCAGGACATGGGCGCCGCCGGCCTGACCAGCTCCACTTTCGAAATGGCCGGCCGGGGCGGCACGGGCATGCGGCTCGAGCTGGACAGCGTGCCGTTGCGCCAGCCCGGGCTCACCCCCTACGAGATGATGCTCTCCGAGTCGCAGGAGCGCATGGTCCTCGTGGCGCAGAAGGGGCGGGAAGAGGAGCTCGTCCGCGTCTTCCGCCGCTGGGGTCTGGAAGTGGCGCACATCGGCGAGGTCACGGACACCGGCCATGCCGTCCTGGAGTGGCAGGGCGGGATCGTGGCCGACCTGCCGATCCTCCCTCTCACCGAGGAGGCGCCGGTCTACCGCCGGCCCCTGGCGCCGCCGTCCGACCTGGAGGAGCGGCAGCGCGCTCCCGAGATCGTCCAGCCCGAGGACCTCCGCGGCAGCCTGGAGCGGATGCTCGCGACTCCCGAGCTGGCGAGCAAGGAGTGGATCTGGAGCCAGTACGACTGGTCCGTCCGCACCAATACCCTGCAGGGCCCGGGCGGCGACGCCGCGGTCCTGCTTCTCAAGGGGACGCCGATCGGGCTCGCCATGACCTCGGACGTGAACCCCGTCTATTGCCATCTCGATCCGCGGCGCGGAGGCATGCAGGCCGTTGCCGAAGCGGTGCGGAACCTGGCCTGCGTGGGAGCGGAGCCGGTCGGGCTCACCGACTGCCTCAACTTCGGCAATCCGGAACGGCCCGAGATCTCCTGGCAATTCCGCGAGGCGATCCTGGGCATGTCCGAGGCATGCCGGACCCTGAGCGTGCCGGTCATCTCGGGCAACGTCTCCTTCTACAACGAGACCGAGGACCGCTCGGTCTATCCGACCCCGACGGTGGGGATGGTCGGGGTGGTCCCCACGCTGGCGAACCTGCCGGTGTCCGCCTTCGTAAACCGGGGCGACCGGGTGATCCTCCTGGGCCGGGACCGTTCCGAGCACGGCGGCGCCGCGTACCTGCGGCTGCTCCACGGCATCGAGCAGGGGCGTCCTCCCGAGGTGGACCTGGATGCCGAGCTGCGCCTGGCGAAGCTGCTCCGCCGGCTCGTCGAGCAGGGCCACCTTCGCACCGCGCACGATCTCTCCGACGGCGGCTTCCTGGTCGCGCTGGCCGAATCCTGCCTGGGCCGGAAGATGGGGGTGACGGTCGAGGTCCCGATGGTCGGCGCCGATCTCTACTCCGAGACCCAGGCGCGGGCGATCGTGGCCTGCGAGCCCGCCGTGCTCGACCGGGTCCTGAAGGCTGCGGAAGAGGCGGGGGTTCCCGCCGCCGAGATCGGCGAGGTCAGCGGCGAGGACCTGGTCGTCAAGACCGGCGGAGAGACCCTGCGCGCGTCCGTGGCCGGGCTGCACGAGATCTGGTCCACGGCGTTGCCGAAGGCGTTGGGGCTGTAAATGGATAGAATTTTCGCTCGGACGTGACCGTTTAGAGACTTGCATGTGCGGCATCTTCGGAATCGACGGCTGCGATGACGCGGCGAAGCTGACCTACCTGGGGCTCTACGCGCTCCAGCACCGGGGTCAGGAGAGCACCGGCATGGTCTCCTGGGACGGCCGGCAGCTCCACCTGGAGCGCGGGATGGGGCATGTCTCCGACGTGTTCAAGGAAGAGGTGATGGAGCGCCTGCCCGGCACCCGGGCCCTGGGCCACACCCGCTATTCGACCGCGGGCTCCAGCGTCGTGGCCAACGCCCAGCCCATCGTGGTCAAGACCTCCATGGGTCCCGTGGGGATCGTCCACAACGGCAATCTGACCAATCCGGTCGAGATCCGGGAGCGGCTGGAGCAGGACGGCTCCATCTTCCAGACCACCAGCGACACGGAGGTCATCCTCCACCTGATGGCGCGCAAGCCGCGGCCGGACATCGTGGAGTCCTTCATGCTGGCGCTGGAGGAGGTCCGGGGCGCCTACTCGCTGCTCGTCAACACCGACACCTGCCTGATCGCCGCGCGCGACCCGAACGGCTTCCGTCCTCTGGTCCTCGGCGACCTGGACGGCTACCCCTGCTTCTCCTCCGAGAGCTGCGCTTTCGATCTTCTCGGGGCGCGGGCCGTGCGCGAGCTGGAGCCGGGCGAGGTGATCGTCTCGCGCAACGGCAAGTTGGAGAGCTTCCATCTGCCCAAGGCGCCGCCCGCGCGCTGCATCTTCGAGCACGTCTACTTCGCCCGTCCGGATAGCAGGGTTTTCGGCGATCCGGTTTCGCAGTCGCGCCTCAAGATGGGAGCCCGCCTGGCGCGGGAGGCCCCGGCGGCCGCGGACATCGTGGTGCCGGTCCCGGACAGCGGCCTTTTCGCGGCCATGGGCTACAGCCGCGAGTCGGGCCTGCCGCTGGAGTTCGGGATGGTGCGAAATCATTACGTGGGCCGGACTTTCATCGAGCCCAAGCAGTCGATCCGGAACTTCGGGGTGAAGATCAAGCTGAACCCGGTGCGCGATCTGCTGGAGGGCAAGCGGGTGGTGCTGGTGGACGACTCGATCGTCCGCGGCACGACCTCGCGCAAGATCGTGCGCATGATCCGCGAGGCCGGAGCGGCCGAGATCCATCTCCGCATCTCGGCGCCGCCGACCCAATGGCCCTGCCACTACGGGATCGACACGCCGACCCGCGAGGAGCTGATCGCCTCGCGCCACAGCATCGAAGAGATCCGCCAGTACGTCGAGGCGGACAGCCTCGCCTACCTCTCCCTCGAAGGGATGCTCGCCTCCGTGAGCGGCCCGGCCGAGAGCTACTGCACTGCCTGCTGGACCGGCGACTATCCCGTCCCCAACGGAGACCGCCGCCAGGCCGAGCTCTTCCCGATCCGGGCGGAGTAGAGTTCGAGTATTCTTCCAACAGGGAGGAAGGGATGATCTTTCACGTGACTTTGACCGAAGCTGAGGACGGCTGGATCGTCTCCGAGTGTCCAGCCCTCCCTGGGTGCGTTTCGCAAGGGCAGGACCAGAAGGAAGCGCGCGACAACATCAGGGAAGCCATCACCGCCTGGCTCTGGGCCGAAGATCAGAAGGCTCTCACTACTTTGATTTGAGTTCCGTCGCTACCTCAAGCGTCAAGACTTGGCTCCTCGACCTCCAAGGTCGCATCTGCGCGGCCATTGAGGAGGAGGAGGGCTCCAGCCATTTCCAGGAGGAATCCTGGGAGCGGCCCGAGGGGGGCGGTGGACGTTCCCGGGTGCTCTGCGAGGGGACGGTGTTCGAGCAGGCGGGGGTCGGGTTCTCCCATGTCCATGGGCCGGGGCTCCCCCCTTCCGCCACGGTGCAGCGGCCCGAGCTGGCCGGCCGGAGCTTCGAGGCGCTCGGAGTCTCGCTGGTGTTCCACCCTCGGAACCCCTACATCCCAACGACCCACATGAACGTCCGCTTCTTCCTCGCGGAGAAGCCGGGGCATGAGCCGGTCTGGTGGTTTGGCGGTGGGTTCGACCTCACTCCCTACTATGGCTTCGAAGAGGACGCCGTCCACTGGCACACGGTGGCGAAGGAGGCGTGCGAGCCTTTCGGCGTCTATCCGCGCTTCAAGCGCTGGTGCGACGAGTACTTCTTCCTCCGCCACCGCAACGAGCCGCGGGGCATCGGCGGGATCTTCTTCGACGACCTGAACGAGTGGGGGTTCGAGCGCTCCTTCGAGCTCCTGCGCCGGGTGGGCGACCACTTCCTCCCCGCCTACCTCCCGATCGTCCGCCGACGACGGGACATGCCCTGGGGGGAGCGCGAGCGCGACTTCCAGCTCTATCGGCGCGGGCGCTACGTCGAGTTCAACCTGGTCTGGGACCGCGGCACGCTGTTCGGGCTCCAGTCCGGGGGACGGACCGAATCGATCCTCATGTCCCTGCCGCCTCTGGTGCGCTGGCGCTACAACTGGCATCCCGAGCCCGGCACTCCCGAGGCGCGGCTCTATGAAGAGTTCCTGAAGCCGCGCGACTGGGCTTAAGCCTCGCGGTAGACCAGCTCCAGCGGCTCCTCGTGGACGAAGTCGAGCCGGTGGAGCCTGCGGTTCATCTCCAGGATGCCCGGCGGCGTGCCCACGATCGTGCCCCGCGACTTGTAGACGTAGTCGTGGGCCGGGGTGAACAGCTCGACGCCCTTGGCGTCCGGGTGCCGCTCTTCCTTCTCCAGGTCCACGCACATGATCCCGGCCGGCAGGTCGGAGTTGAGGGCGTCGTGGATCTTCGCCCCGATCTCCGGGTTGTACGCCTCGGCCTTGAACCCGAAGCGCCCCTCGACCACTTCGCGGAGGCTCTCCACCCGGAGATCCCGCTCGATCTCCCGGACGTGATCCTCCGATGCGAAGACGACGTGGTGGGTCCGGGCGTGGAGGAACTCGAGGACCCGGTCCGTGAACGACTCCGAGGCCAGCCGCAGCTCCGAGCCGCGGATCGCATCTGCGGGCAGCAGGGCCTCCAGCGCGTCCTCAGGTCCGTCGATGATCAGCTCGTACCAGCGCATGAGGGGCTCCTAGAAGAACACCCAGGTCACCAGGAGGAACACGGGAAGCAGGAACGGGACCACGTAGCGGAGGATGTAGCCGAAGAACGACGGCATCTCGACGCCGGACTCCTCTGCGATCGACTTGACCATGAAGTTCGGCGCGTTGCCGAGATAGGTGTTGGCGCCCATGAACACGGCGCCCGTGGAGATTGCCGTCAGGTAGCTCGGGCTCTCGGCGATGAGGTGTTGAATCGCCTCCCGTTCGGGCATGCCGGGATGGAACCGTCCCAGCGCGGTGGTCAGGAAGGTCAGGTAGGTGGGCGCGTTGTCCAGGAAGGACGAGAGCGCTCCCGTGGCCCAGAAGAACTGGGCCGGCGTCTGGACGGCGCGGATCAGCCCGGCCATGGCGCCGGCCTCGCCGGCGCGCAGCATGGCGAGCACCGGGATGATTGTGGCGAAGATGGCCGCGAACAGGATGGCCACCTCCCGGATCGGCCCCCAGGTGTAGCCGTTCTTCTCGTGGACGGCATGCGGAGTGCTGCGCCACGAGCCCAGGAGCAGCGCCACCATGACCGCATCGCGCACCAGGTTCTGGATCCCGATGTGGACTCCCAGCACCGTAACCTCGCCGGGATGCCAGACGCCCGAGACGATCACCGCCACCAGCACTCCGAGAAGGAAGAGGACGTTGTGCGCGCCTTCGAGGCCCAGGCGCTCGCGGGTCTCCGGCATCCAGGAGCGCACCTGTGGCTCTTCACGCCGCCAGAGCAGCGAGTCCATGCCGAAGTAGGCGGCGAGCAGCAGGACCGACACGAACAGCATCTCGGTCGCGAGGTGGAAGGTCCAGAAGAACGGCACGCCGCGCAGGAAGCCGAGGAACAGGGGCGGATCGCCGAGGGGGGTGAGGGAGCCCCCGATGTTGGCCACCAGGAACATGAAAAAGACGACCGTGTGCGTCTTCGAGCGCCGGTGGGCATTGGCGCGCAGCAACGGCCGGATCAGCACCATGGCCGCCCCGGTCGTGCCGATCCAGGAGGCGAGCGCCGTCCCCACCGCCAGGATCGCCGTGTTCACCCCGGGAGTGCCGCGGAGCGATCCGCGGACGTAGATCCCGCCGCCGATCGTGAACAGGGTCCCGAGCAGGATCAGGAAAGGCAGGTAGTCCGCGAGGGTCACATGCAGGATCTCGTGCATGGCCTCCCCCCGATACACCCAGACGAAGGGGACGGTCAGCAGCAACCCCCAGAGCAGAGAGATCTTGGGGTATTGCTCATGCCAATATCGCGGAGCGAGCAGAGGGAAGAGCGCGATCGAGAGCAGGATGCCCGCGAACGGGATGGCGCTCCACAGGGGGAGCTGCGTTCCGAGGTCGGCCGTCATGGCCGGGGCATTCTATCGGATGGAAAGCGGCGCCCCCCCTGGGGAGGCGCCGCCGGACGGGCTCAGTTGCAGCCGCTGTAGATAGAGCTGTAACCGGCCCTGTCGTCGTTGGCGAGCGACGCGACCGAGAAGTCGCAGCGGGCGACCGACGGGAACATCGTGGCGCCGTTCACGTTCGAGTGGCCCAGGCCCACGGCGTGGCCGAACTCGTGCGTCGAGACGCCGGCCAGGTCGAAGCCGGTGGTGCAGGTGGAGGAGGTCTGCCAGGCGAATGCGTTGTTGAAGCGGACGTCCACCTCGGTAAAGCGGGCGATCAAGTTGCCGTTGCAGACCTGCGTCTGGCTGCTGTCGGTCCCGATGTAGTTGGTGACGCCGAGCGTGTTCCCTCCCAGCTTGCCCCAGGAGATGACGTTCTGGCCGTCCCGCTTGGCGCCCGACCGGGTCGTCGAGCCGCCATGGCTGGCGATGCCCCACGGGCTGATGCCGGAGAGGATCTGGCTCGACTGCTGGCTGGCCGTCAGGCAGCAGGCCGGCCCATTGGAATTGTTGAGAAAAAAGCGCGCGTCAGCGCTGGTGAACCACTTGCGGCCGTTCAGCGAATAGCCGAAGGCGACCGAGGTGATGCAGAAGAATCCTACGAACAGGGCGACTTTCTTCATGGCTCTCCCTCCTTAGTAGGAAATCGCCTCGCGGGCGATCTCCCGCATCTGGTGCAGCGGCAGGATGGTGACCGGTGACTCGGTGATGCCGACCATGTTGAGGTCGAACAGGCTGCGCATGATGGAACTGCTGCCGTTCTTCTCCCGGATCACGTTCCACTTGCCGAAGGAGAGGCCCAGCGTGTGGTACTCGCCCTGGATGTTCTCGAGCTGCACGAGGACCTTGTCCCCCAGTGCATAGCGGGCCTCGCCCACCGTCTCGACCCGCACGCCGTCCAGGCTGCCGCCCCGGGCATGGAAGACGAAGACCTCGCCTTTCTGAATGTCACCCTTCAGGGACTCCTCGACCAGGAGATGCACCCGGGTGACGATCTCGCCCTCGGTGTTGTACCCCGCCTCCAGGCGCTGCACGTGTCCGAGCAGGACGTAGTCGCTCATCTGGATCGACTTTTTCATGGGCACGTACAACACGGTGGTCGCCTGCGCGGCGGCACCTGCCAGCAACAGCGCCAGCAGGCCAAGCATGAACACCTTCCTCATGACTCCTCCTTTCGTTGAAGGACAAAGCTCTATATGAAGAGGGTGCTCGCCGAGGTGAAAAAGGGGATGCTGACGCCGTGGCGGGAAACGGCTGGTATTATCGTAGACACCAGAAACTCCGACCGACTCTGTCAGTCCGTCGCACTTCAGGAGAACTTTAGAGATGTCTGAGCCCATGACTCCGCCTCCGGTCCCCGGCCAGAAGAAGAAGATGAGCGCCCTCGGGTGGGTGGCGATCGGCTGCGGCGCCATTGCCATCATCGCCATCCTCGCCCTCGGCGGCGCCGCCTTCATCGGCGGCCGGTTCCTCAAGAACAAAGCCGCCGAGTTCGAGAAGAACCCGACCCTGGCCGCGGCCGAGCTGATGGTCCGGGCCAACCCCGAGCTCGAGGTGGTCGAGTCCGATTCGGACGAGGGGACCCTCACCATCAAGAACACCAAGACCGGCGAAGTGGTCACCATGAACGCCAAGGACATCGAGGAGGGCAAGCTCACCTTCGAGACCAAGGACGGGACCACCACCTTCGACGGCTCCTCCTCGGGAGAGAGCGGCACGCTCAAGGTGACCAACGAGAAGGGCGAGGAGGCCGTGTTCGGCACCAGCGCCGGCGCGCCCAAGAACCTCCCCTCCTGGGTGCCGGTCTACGGCGGCGCCACGGTCCAGGGCTCCTATGACGCCACCACGGCCGAGGGCCGCAACTCCATGTTCACCGTCACCTCCAGCGATTCCGTGGACCAGGTGGCGGAGTTCTACAAGTCCCAGCTCGAGGGGGCTGGCCTGAAGGTGGAGCGGAACTCGTACGAGACGGCCGGCAACAAGGCCATCGTGCTGGTGGGGAAGACCGACGACGACAAACGCACGGCCAGCGTCACCGTCTCCAGCAACGAGGGCCAGACCCAGGCCATGGTCACCTTCGTCGAGAAGAACTGACCGACCCTCTCCTATCGGCGGCGCGGAGCTCTCGCTCCTCCCCTCGGAGCTGACTCCGCTCGGTTTGGAGCGATCGCCGCTCGCCCCCGAGCGACCGCTGCTCGCCCCCGAGCGACGGTTGCTCTGTTCGGAGCGGTCTCCGCTTGGTCTGGAGCGGCATCCGCTCAGCCCGGAGCGACCGCTGCTCCGCTCGGAGCGATGACGGCTCGACCTGGAGCGCTGGCCGCTCGGCCTGGAGCGCCCTCCGCTCGACTCGGAGCGGGCATCCAGAGCCCCTGCGCAACTCCCGCCCCCGGGTTGCGTAGATATGGGTATCCCTACCCGAAAATACATCCCCACGCACTGAAAACCGCCGTCGGCGGGGCGTCAGCATGGGGTCGGGAGGGGAGGCCGAAAGGCAACCAACCGCCGATCTCACCAACGTCTGCGATCCATGGAGAACCAGATGAACGCTTACCTCGTCACCGCCGCGCTCGTTGCGGGCGCCGTCCTCATCCCTCTGCTGCTCATGATCCTGACCGGGGCCCTGGTATACATCCCGAACACCCGGATCGGCATCCGGGAGAAGCTGCTCAGCCGCATGGGGTCGGTGCGCTCCGGCATCATCGCGCTGAAGGGGGAGGCCGGCTTCCAGCCGGACGTGCTGCGCGGCGGCTGGCACCTGATGCTGCCCTTTCAGTACCGCATCCACAAGATGCCGCTGGTGACCATTCCCCAGGGGAAGATCGGGTACGTGTTCGCCCGCGACGGGCAGCCGCTTCCCCCGACCCAGACCCTGGCTTCGAACGTGCGCGCCAACGACTTCCAGGACGCCGCCGCCTTCCTGACCAGCGGCGGCCAGAGAGGGCCGCAGAGAATGATCCTGCGCGAGGGTACCTATGCCATCAACCTGGTGCTGTTCGTGGTGCTGTCCCCCGACCGCCTCTACTACCACCCGCTCGACGGCTACGACACCGACGTGTTCGACAAGATGTCCCAGCTCATCTACGAGCGCGACGGCTTCAGCCCCGTGGTCATCCGGGGCGCCGAGGACCGCGTCGGCATCGTGACCGTCCATGACGGCCCAGCCCTGCCTCCGGGCGAGATCATCGCCCCGCTGGTGGGCAACACCCCGGCCGACCCGGGCACGTACCACAACAGCTTCCAGGACCCCGACCGGTTCCTGATCGCCGGCGGCCTGCGCGGCCGTCAGCTCCAGGTGCTGGTGGAGGGCACGTACTACATCAACCGCCTGTTCGCGACCGAGGAGCTGCTCCCCAAGACGGTGATCGAGGTGGGCACCGTCGGCGCCGTGGTCTCCTACACGGGCGACACCGGCCGCGACCTGTCGGGAAAGGAGTACAAGCACGGCGAGCTGGTGACCGTGGGCCAGCGCGGCGTCTGGTGCGAGCCGCTGATGCCTGGCAAGTACGCCTTCAACACCTACGCCGGCAAGGTGATCACGGTCCCGACGACCAACTTCATCCTGAAATGGAACCGCACGGAGACCGGGGCGCACCAGTTCGACGAGAACCTCGCCGAAGTGAGCCTGATCACCAAGGACGCCTTCGAGCCCAGCCTGCCGCTGTCGGTGGTGGTCCACATCGATTATCGCAAAGCTCCGCTCGTCATCCAGCGCTTCGGCGACATCAAGAAGCTGGTGGAGCAGACCCTGGACCCCATGGTCAGCGCCTACTTCAAGAACGTGGGCCAGACGCGGACGCTGATCCAGCTCATCCAGGAGCGCTCGGACATCCAGGTCGCGGCCGGGGTGGAGATGCGGGAGAAGTTCGCCCTCTACAACCTGGAGCTGCAGGAGGTGCTGATCGGCACTCCGACCAGTGGCAGGCAGGGGGCCGGCCAGATCGAGGACATCCTGGTGCAGCTCCGCTCGCGGCAGATCGCGCAGGAGCAGGTGGAGACGTACACCCGCCAGGAGAGCGCCGCGGTCAAGGAGCGCGAGCTGCGCGAAGCCGAGTCCCGAGCCCGCCAGCAGACCATGCTGACCGAGTCGGAGATCGCCATCGCCGTGCACTCCAACCAGGGCAAGGCGGACTACGCCCGCGCCCAGCAGCAGGCCGCGCAGATCCAGACCCTCGCCCAGGCCGAGGCGGAAAAGATCCGCATCCTGGCGGAGGGCGAGGCCAAGCGCATCCGCCTGCTCGCCGAGTCCGAGGCCGACCGCGCCGCCCGCGTGGGCGTGGCCGAGGCCCTGGCCATCGAGGAGCAGGTCCGCGCCTATGGCGGACCGCAGTACCAGCTCGTGCAGGAGGTGATGAGCCGCTTCGCCGAGGCCATCGAGAAGTCCCAGGTGGACGTGGTGCCCAAGATCCAGATGGGCAGCCAGGGCGGCGCGAGCGTCATCGAGAACCTGCTCGCCCTGCTGATGACCGAGAAGCTCGGCCAGTCGATGGGGATCGCCGCCCCGGTCGCCATCAGCCCCCAGGCCGAAGCCGTGCGCGCCGAGCTGCGCAAGGGCATGAACGGCGGCACCGCGGCGAGGTAGGGTAAGGTGCGGGGCGGGCTCGTGCCTGCCCCGCGTCCCTCGGAGTCATTCCGAAGCGTTCAGCCCCGCTTGCGCAGCAGAGCCGCGAGCCGGGAGATCATCAGGCTCTCGACTTCCTCCACCCGCAGATGCCGCTCGGGGAGCGGAAATCAAGCCAAGGTTGGGCTCATCGGGTCGTCGGCTTGAGGTCGAGACTTTTCATCCCGCTGTTGAGCGTACAGTTGCAGTCGGCGAAGAAGGCGCGGCCCTGCTGTTGCGCGCTGACGGAGGCCAGCGTCCAGGCATCGGGAAAGCCCAGGAGATTGTGGTGCACGATATGGATCTTCGTGAGCCTGCCGACGTTCCTCGCGGCGGCCAGGCGGACCTGTTCTCTCGTCCCCCTCTCAAAAGCGTTGCCGCGGATGAGCTGATTCACACGGATGGGTTCTGTCTTCAAGCCGCCCAAGCCCTCCAGTTGGACGGTGATATCGGCATCCGTGCCACTGCCTGCAGCGTCGGCTGTGGTGAAGACAAGGTCGTAGTCGGTCACCAGGTCGAGAGTCTTCGAGCCATCTTCCAATGCGCAGTCGCAGGAAGCGGCGGCCACCGTCCGGCCATCTTGCCGCACCATGACCGAGTCCAGCGTCCAAGGATCTCGCAAGACTCCCCCGGGAATATTGTGGTGAATGATGCCTATCTTCGTCAGCTTGCCGACGTTCCTGACACTCTGCAGGCGAGCCACATCGGTTCTTCCACGTTCGAAGGCGTTGCCTTGGATCAACTGATTGACAGGGATGACCACGGTCGAGCCTTCTTCGCCTTCCAGGAAGACATCAATCCGGGCGTCCGTGCCGGCCCCGATCCTGGCTCCCGTCGTGAAAGCCACTTCATAATCGGCAACGGATGACACGCACCGCCCCTCCCGGCAGAGAAGGCCCTCCCGACAAACGGTGAAGCTCTCGTTGCAGCTCTCCTGCAACTCTCTCAGCTCGCTGCAACTGCCGACTTCCAGATCCCGTTCGATTCGCAGGTCCAAGTCAGGCAAATCGACTGGAAAAAGCTTGACCCTCCGTTGGGTCGCATTGGCACAGACCATTCCCTCGGGGCAAGGCTTGAAGGGCACTCCGAGCTGAACTCTGTCGATCTTGATATCGGGAGGAATCAATTGCCTCAGCGACTCGGGCAGCTCCGCGATCTCGATTGCCGGAGCCGTGAACGTGTCGCTGCACGCCTCGCCGCGGATCAAAGCGATTGACGCAAGGGCAATCTTCTGAAAGCCGTCGCAGGTGGTGTTCAGCGAAATCGACGGCAGGAGCTCGTCCTCGTCGCGGCCAACGCGGGTCTCCTTCACGACCACCACGCGCCCATCGAGACGGCCCTTCGGCAGGAAGGGCTCGCCTTCAGCGCAGCGAGCGAGAGGCACGAAGACATCATTGCCGAGGCTGTGCACCCGGCCGTCCCACGCCCACAGGCAGTGCCTGCCGTTGCCAGCAGCGGCGACGTTGATGGTCTGGGAGCAGGTCTCGCAATCGGCGATCCACCCGCAGCCATCGCTGGTTTTGAACGCCTTGGTAACACCGAGCGAGCTGACGATGACCTTTTTCTCACCGCGCTCATAGACCACGCTCCCCTCGCCGCCGAGGGTCGCGATCACTTGGCCGATCTCCCCCACAATCTCGACGGCCGCGCCGGTGAAATCACAGATGACCCAACTGACGGCCTCGCTGAAAAACGCCTCCGGCGACAGTGTGCAGAGAACCTTCTGGACCTCCTGACCAGCGGCGGCAGAGGCGACGCAGCCCACAGCCTCGAGCAGGAGCTGCTGCGGATTGAAACCCTGCACGGCGCTCGCGGCCGCGTTACATGCGCCTCCGGACTCGAACCAGGAGCTCACGATTTTCTCGTTCGCCGGATCGCTGAGGAAGGTGCAAAGGCTCGTACCGTTGCACGGCGTAGCCAGCGGCAGCCGGCCGAGCGCCGTACCCACGGCACAATTCACCATCACTTTGCAGGCTGCTTTCGGGTCCGAGGTCTGGGCCGCCGCCGGAAGCCCGGCGCCGAGGAGACCCAGCAACCAAAGTCCCGCAAGCAGCACCTTACAGCAATGATCCTTCCCCAGGAGTCCTGCTGTTTTGTGTCGGCGCGGATGGTTCATCTGGATCTCCTTCTCACCGCGAACGGGGCCGAAGGGGCCGAAACGTCTACTCACTCAAACCGTGAGCGGGCCAGCCTTGACGGGAGCTTCCGCCGCTTCTCGATAGAGTTCGGCTACTCCCGCCATCGTCTGCATCACACACGCCGTTGGCAAGTCGCTAACCAAACGAGGTCTGGTACAGCTCGACCACGATCGCAAGAATAGCACTGTCTACTGCAGCGGGTCGAAATACAATATGAATCATCATTCTCATCCAACTCCAATGAAGAAAGATTCTACATAAGTTGCGCAACGCGGCCCCTGCATGTGTTGTCTCAAAATCGGTAGGTACAGATCACGCAGAGAACCTGTCCATTCCCTCCCACAGGCAGGAAGCTCTGAGGCTCTGTCGCAGTAACGGGTACCAACGTGCCATGGTGACCTGTAATAGCTTGTCCTCCCTCAGTACCACCCCCACCGCACATGAACCCTCCGATTCCCTCCGCCGGCGACCAAGCCGCATCGCCGAAGGAAGAGTCCTTAACACGAAGCACTGCCCAAACAAGCTTCGGCTGCTCATCCAGTGCTGGTTGCCCACCTACCTGCGGACAGCTCCCTGTCCCCCAAAAAGTGATACTCACGATGCTCTCGGGTTGAGGAAGAAGGGAGCAACTTGCGAGAACCAGGGAGAGGCCACACGTGAGTAGCCGGCATTTCTTAAGCATGTGCGATCTCCTTCTTGGCCGTTTCGTTGATATCCGCACAGTCGCATCGCAAACGTGGCGTCCTACCCCATACAC
>DASUNJ010000179.1:0-3829 GCA_036277235.1 Thermoanaerobaculia bacterium
TGTCCGGCCTTGCCCCCGCGCTCCTCGCGCAGACTACCGTGCTCTGCCTGGAGCGGCCAGGACCGGACACCGACGCCACGGTCGAGCGATGGCGCGCGGACCACCCCGACCTCCAGGTCTCGGCGGCGGGGACCCTCGACCCGCAGGTCTTCACCTCCGCGAACGCCTTCTGCCGGACGCTCGCCGGCATGCTCCGCCCCGGCGGTCTCCTGGTCCAGGACATTCAGCTCTCGACCCTGACCTTCCTGCCCGCGGACCGCTGGTGGGAATCGATCTATCTGGCCGCCACCGTCCGCGGCATGTTCGCCACGCGCCCCCCCGCCTGCCGCTTCTTCTCGAACAAGCGCGGCTACGGAGCGACCTTCGGCCGCGATCTCGTGGAAGCCGGGTTCGATCCGCGTGACGTAATCGAAAAGGACGAGCTCTCCAAGGTAGTCGTCCCGGCGCTGCGCTCCTACCTGGAGCGGCACTTTCCCTGGCGCCTCGAAGGCACTGCCGTGGGCTCGACCGAAGAGGACCGGCAGGAAGTCGAGGATTCCATGGACATCGTCATCTGGCGGGATGCGGACGAGGGAATCTCTCTCGGAGGCAAAGCGCTCACCCGCCGGGCTCAGCTCAAGCCCGGCAGCCAGGAAGGCGTCACCTGGGAGCGGCTGATCGAGGATCGATTGGAAGGGGGCGAAGGCGTACCGGTGACGGAGGTCGGAGAGCGCCTCGCCCCCGAAGGCGCGCTGCGCGCCGAGGTCACGAACGTGGCGGCCCGGCACCTCCACGTCCTGCGCGGCCGGCTGGAAGACCCGGGCGCGATCGTCACCGCCCAGCACGCCTACCGGCTGCGCGACGGGCTGCGGGTGGGGCGGGCGGTGAGGCAGGCCCTTACTCCCTGAGGCCTCCCGGAACCCTCACCCCCTGGCCCCCTCTCCCACACGCACTCACGCCCGCCCGGGAGAGGGGGAAGAGGACAGGTCAGCGAGTGAGCAGTGCTTTTCGGATCTGGTCGAGAATCTTCTCGGGTGGGCCGAGAGCGTCTTCGTTGGTGAGACGGAGAATTCTCAGACCCTGGGATCGTAGAAAAGTATCTCGGCTTTGATCGTGGGCTTGCTGGTCAGGATCTGAGTGAGCTCCTCCATCCAGCTCGACGATCAGCTTCCGCTCATGGCAGTAGAAGTCGGCGACATAACGGCCGATTGGAACCTGGCGCCGGAACTTGCAGCCGATCAGCTTGCGGTTCCGCAGCAATTGCCAGAGCGCCGCCTCGGCCTCGGTCCCCTCCGTCCGCAACCGGCGGATCCACTCGCGTTCATCCTGGGGTGCCAGCACCGGGCGAAGACGGTCAAGGGAACGAGGAAAAGGCACACCCAAATCCTATCTCACCGAGCACCTCTTCCCCCTCTCCCGGGCGGGCGTGAGTGCGTGTGGGAGAGGGGGTCAGGGGGTGAGGGTTCCGGTCTTCCCAAGAAACTCGCCATACCGCTCCGCTGCCTGGGCGACAGCCTGTCGTTCCTTCTTCTTCAGCGGGGCAAAAGGAGCCAGCGTGATGACCACGGACTCCTTCTTCAGCTCGCGCTTCCAGGTGCCCACCACCTGGCCGTCGACCACGATCGTGGGAAAGAAGATGCCGTTGCCGGAGACGACCCCGCCGTAAGCCGGATCGAGCACGGCGCTGCGATCCTTGTAGGCGATGGTGTACTCGTCATAGGGCGGTAATAGATAAGCCGGAGCCGGAGTCGCGGCCAGCGCTTTCTTACCGAACCAATAGGTAGCCTCCTTCTGCAAGCGCGGCCCGGCCAGCTCGATTCCCTTCTTGGCATCGGCAACGGTAAGCCCCGACCACCAGGTGAAGTCCTGCAGCGTTGCCGGCCCGCGGCTGGTGAAGTAGCGCTCGGCCAGCTCGGCGAGCGCTTCGTCCCGATCCAGCATCCTTGCCGCCGGGACCCACTCCTCGAGCAAGGCAAGGGTCTGCTGCTTGCCCTGGCGGCCGGCGAAGCAAAGAAGCCCGTCGAGCGCTAGCCGCTGCAGGATGTGGATGCCGCGCTGGCCGGCGGTTGAGATCCCGGCCGCTTCCAGCTTCTCGTACAGAGCGTCGCGCGTGAGTTGCCGACCGCCCTCCAGAGCGCGCACGATCACGTCCCGGCTCTTGTCGAAGATGGCTTGATCGAGCTCGAGCTGCCGATACCGCGACCGGCGTCCTGCGAGCATCCGGGGCGCCAGCAGAGCGAGCATCCAGCGGATGTCGGCCGGCGCCACGAAATGCAGCGTGCCCCGCATGGGCCAGGTGCGGACGACCGTGCGCTCGGCAATCGCCTGCTCGATCCCTTCCTCCGTGGCCGTCTTCATCCTGAGCCCGAGCGCCCAGAGCGCGCCGAGATAGTCCTGGGCCTGAACCGCCCCCATCCACGCGACGACCTCGCCGGGCCGTTTGAAGCCCGCGCCGGCAATCCGCTGGTTGCGGAGCCGCCAGCCTGCGATGTCGAGGCCTTTTCTCCCTGCCATGGGAGGAAATCCTACTCGCGGCAGCCTCCCGGAGCACGCCTGGTACGACGTGCCCGAAGTTCGTTCCGGGTTTCTCTTCTGCGCCCTAGTATGTCGTCAACCTGGAACTGCAGGTTGGCTTGGGGCTGAAGTTTGGGAGGATGGGCCTTCCCTGGGAGTTCCTCATGCCCCTGCGGGGCACCCGAAGATTGGGGAAAAATGTCGCACAGCGCCCTTTTTCAGAGCAGCGCTGGCGTCCCGCCGGCATGTCCGGATGAATCGGCGGAACTCCGGCCTTGGTCGTCTTCAACGCCTGACCGCTTGAGCTCCGCGCGGCGTCGATGAGCTTCGCCGTCTCGCCGCAGACCTTTGCCGGCTCGTCTCAACCTTTCGCCCTTTCGCCGCAAGCCTTTCCCGGGTCGCCGCAACCTATCGCCCACTCCGTTCAAGTCTTTCCCGAGTCTCCGAAGTCGATCGGCGTCTCGCCATAACCTATGGCCGTCTTGCCGCAAACCATCGGCGAGGCTCCATAACCCATCGGCGGGCTCCACAACTCATTGGCATCTCTCCGTAAGCTATCGGCGTGACACCGTAAGCTATCGGCGTATCTCCGTAACCTATGGGCGCTCGCCGATAGGTTACGGACAGCCGGCGATAGGTTAGGACCGGTCGCCGATAGACTATGGAGAGGTGCCGATAGGTTATGGAGAGTCGCCGATAGACTATGAAGAGGTGCGGATAGGCTATGGAGAGTCGCCGATAGACCATGGCGGACCGCCGATAGGCTAAAGGCAGTCGCCGATAGGCTATGGGCAGGCGACTATAGGCTAAGGACAGGCGACTATAGGCTAAGGAGAGGCGCCGATAGGCTAAGGAGAGGCGCCGATAGGTTATGGAGAGGCGCCGATAGGTTAGGGCGAGCGGCTGAACCTGTTCAGCGACTCGCCGATACGTTATGGAAAGATGCCCGCAGGTTATCGGGACTCGCCGAAGGATTACAGGGAGCCGCTGATAGATTTTCCTGCCTCAGGCGTCTGGGGGCAGGCGGGCTCCGGGGGGGAAGCCGGGCCGAGGGCGAGGTGGAGAGGCTGAAGTAGTCCTCTCTCCTTCCTAGAGAGCCGTGTAGCGCCCAGCCGCTCGGAGCCGACCAGTGACAGACAAGTGCTGAACTGCTCTGCCCAGACAAGTGACAGACCAGCGAGGGAATGGCTGAATCGGGGCGGTCGGGGATTGCAGAGTCCGCCTGTTGTGATGAATAAGCGCCGCAGCTTATCCGTGGTGTATCGAGCTCAGAAGCCTTCTTAGAAGATGCGTCGCAAGTTGTGGTTTTTTCTACCCGAGCGAGGCGGCGCTACGC